>NZ_JACGAV010000005.1:0-139691 GCF_020137645.1 Campylobacter sp. RM12637 | reverse complement strand
AAAATATAAAATCACCCGCCGTAAAATTAATTTTGTATATTTTATTGTTTTTATTAAGATATTTGCTAAAACGCTTAAAAAAAGGCCCTAAAGGTCCTTGTAAAAATAAAATATTTTCATTATTAAATTTACTTATTAAACTATTTATATTCATACTTTCTTTCACTTAGAATACTACCCCCACAATTTAGTAATATTGAGCGTGGGGGGGGGTATTTTAAAAATTTTTTAGTTATATTAACCTAAACTTATTAACTAATTAATTTTTAATTATTTCATCTAAAAGTTTAAAGGTAAATTCATTGATTTCTTTTAATTTATCTTCACTAATACTTTCAAATCTAGCTACTAAATAAGGGCTAGTATTGCTTGCACGAAGTAGTGAAAATCCATTTTCAAATTCTAATCTCACTCCATCAATTTCAATTAGCTTAGCGTTTAGATTAAGAGATTTTATTTTTTCTTTATAAGTATTTATTATATTAAATTTATCACTTTCATTTACTTTTATTTTTATTTCATTACTTGAATATGCTTTAGGTAAGTTATTTAAAATATCAATAAAATTAGGATTTTTTAAATATAGCTCAATAATTCTTAGCATAGAATAAATCGCATCATCGTATCCATAATATTTGTCATTAAAAAATACATGTCCGCTAAGTTCTGCTGCTAAATCTACATTTAATTCTTTTATAGCTTTTTTGATATTTGAATGACCTGTTTTACACATTGAGCAAGTTCCTAGCTCGTTAATTTTATCAAAAATTACTTTTGAGCATTTAACTTCACAAAGGATTTTAGGATTTTTAATATTATTTGCAAATAGATAGCAAAGCTCATCACCTTTAATGATTTTATCTTTTAAAACACATACAATTCTATCAGCATCTCCATCAAAACCAAAGCCAAGTGTCGCAGTATTTTTAACATAGTTATTTTTATAAAGTGGAGTAGGGCAATGATGAGAAAAATTGCTAAAATTAAGCTCATTTTTAATAGCAAATAGATTTTCTTCTTCTGTTGGATCTGGCTCGTGAGATTTAAACTCACCATCAAATTCACTAAAATAGTGAGCATATTTAATATTTAAAATATCTAAAATGTTTGCTACAACTTCACAAGCTGCACCACTAGCCGTATCAATTGCTAGATTTATATTGGCGTTTTTAAGATGAGCGAATTCTTTTTGCAAAAACTCAATATATTTTGTTTTAATATCTAATTCTTCATATTCGGCATTTTCAATCTTATCATCAAAATCTTTTATGTGATTTGCAACTTCAGTATAAATATCACTAAGCTCTTTTGCAAAAAAACTTTCTTTATTTATAGTGATTTTAAAGCCATTGTATTCTTTAGGGTTATGTGATGCTGTTATCATAATATTTGCATCAATTTCATAAGCATAATTGCTAAAATACCCAAGTGGAGTAGGAACAAGTCCAAGTGAATAAACCTTAATTCCTGCACGATTTAGCCCATAAATTAAAGCATTATTTAAGACTTTATTACTAAGTCTTGCATCATAGCCTACGCTTACGCTTTTTGCGTTTTTACTAAGTATAATTTTACCTATTACAAAACCTAAAGCCTTAGTAAAACTAGGACTAATCTCAGTCCCAAAAATCCCCCTAATATCGTATTCTCTAAATATGTGTTTCATTTTGTTTTCCTTTGAACTAAATAGAAAAATAATATTTTTCTTATATATTGCTTAAAGTTATTTTTTTTTAAAATTATATTTTTTTCTTTAAATAAACCTTCGTAATTGGTTATTTTATATTGCTTACATAAATTAATTATATATTTATTATATTTTATGGCAGTTCTGTTTGAATTCCAAAGTTTATTTTTATTTAGTAGGTCATATGATTTCATTTTATTAATTAAAATTTCATGGTTATTATTTTTTAACATATAAAATTTACTAAAAATTGGCCAATTATGCCATCTATGAATTAAAAATAAATCCTCAAATAGCAAAGGTAATGTATAATATGCCATATACCTTCTAAACCCTTTAAGGTTTGCAACTATATTGGAAGTTTCGTTAATATAATAGTCATTTGGTTTTTTAGAATGTGGGTTATTTGCTATTAATCTATGGATTAATTCAAAGTCTTCCCCTCCATGACCAATGAAATCTGTATCAAATAATCCAATATGTTCAAGGTATGTTTTTTTAATAACCATAGCTGAACTATTTAGCGATATGTTTTTAACTAACTTATTGTTACCTTTTAAAAAATCATCTTTAATTTCTTGAATGTTTTTGTTCTTTTCAAATACTTTTGTTCCTTCTTTTGTAAGATATATAAAAGGTAGAAGTATAAAATTATTATTTTTTCTTTCTAATTTTTTTATAATTTTTTCTTCTAGTTTATCAAAAAAATTATAACCTACTGACATATCCACATCATAAAACATTATATATTTATTAGATGCTGATTTAATTGCTTCGTTTCTTGTTATAGCAGGTGAAAATATGCTTTGGTACTTTAATTGTATAATTTTAATATTTTGATATTTTGATATCAGATACTTATTTTTGCTTGAATCGGTGATGATTAACTGATATTTTTTATTTTTAAAATATTCAATTAATTCTAAAGCTCTTTTATATACATAATGTTTTTTAGAATTGTAAGATACAGCAGTTATTATTGTTAATTCCAATACAGTCCTTTTTAAATACAAATGTTAATTTTTTTTGTTTACTATAGTAAAATAAAGTAAAAATAAGGGTTTATACATGGTGGTACTACCAAAAATATCAGTAATTATTCCAGTTTATAATACGGGTAAATATATTAAACAAATTTTAAGCAGTATAAAGGTTCAGAATTGTGATGATATAGAAATTATATGTATAGATGATGCATCTACTGATAATAGTTTAATAATATTAAAAGAATTGAAAAAAGATTTTAAGAACTTGTATATTATTGAAAATGAAAAAAATTTAGGAGTGGGTAGTACGAGAAATATAGGTGTTTTAAAATCCAAAGGTAAATATATATGGTTTATTGACTCTGATGATAATATTGAACTAAATTCAATATCTACAATCAAAAACTATATCGATTGTGACCCTGATATTTTAATTTTTAACATAAATGTTTTTGATTGTCAGAAGGAAAAGTTTTTAAATAATAGTTGGTATAATAATTTCAACAATTTAGTAGATGAAAATTTAAGATATAGAATAATAGAATATGATTGTTATAAAAAATTTATATATTTTATAAATATGACATTGCATAATAAAATAATAAAAAGAGAAATTTTATTAAATAATAATTTATATTTTAGTAATTTAAAATACTATGAAGATGGCTATTTTTTATTACAATGTTATTCAAAAAAGCCCAAATTAATGTTTATAAATGATAGATTACACACATATAATATTAATAGAGAACAAAGTGCTACTACTGTTATTAAAGATAAAACTCTGAAGGAGTTGGGTTTTTACAATACTATAGGTAAGGTTTTTTTATTTATATATGATAACCTAAAGACGCAGGATGCTGAATTATTTGTTAACTTTTTTTATTTTTTTGTAAGATCATGGTATGTTAAATGCAAAGCTTTTGAAAAGAATTATTTTTTAAAGAATATAAACAAAAAAACATTAGAAATTAAGAAAGTTATAGGTGAGGATAAAATAAATAATATCTATTATTATAATCTTTTTTTTAAAAACATAAACAGTTTGAAAAATATAAAATTATATGAAGATAACACGGTATATCATTTTATAAATTCATTTGGATTAACTTTGTTTAGAAGTAAAAAAAATACAAAAATTAGTATGTTTAGAATTTTTGAAATTCCAATTTTTACGAAGAGAATTCAAAATGATAAAACACAGATTAAAATTTTAGGACTTCCTATTTTTAGAAATAGGTGTAATGAAAATATTTATATGTTTAGAATTTTTGAAATTCCAATTTTTACGAAGAGAATTCAAAATGATAAAACACAGATTAAAATTTTAGGACTTCCTATTTTTAGAAATAGGTGTAATGAAAATATTTATATGTTTAGAATTTTTGAAATTCCAATTTTTACGAAGAGAATTTTGAATAATGTTAAAATTTATAAAATTATAGGAATTCCTGTTTTTAAGATTAAGAAAACAATAGAGTTGGATGTAAGCAAGATTATTTCAACAATAAAAGAAGAAAATAGAATTTTAGAATATAGACTTAAATCACATTACGAGAATTTAATAGGTTGTTATAAGCAACACTCGTTGGTTTTTTCAAAGTATAGAAATATATATAAAAATAACGAAGTTGTAATTTTAGGATCGGGTCCAACATTAAAATATTATAAAAAAGATCCAAACAAGATTTATATTGGATGTAATAGAGTTTTTCGTGATTTTGAATTAGACTTTTTATTTATGGCAGATTATGAAGGCGTTAAAAGTTATATTAACGAATTAGCAAATATAAGTAATAATACTAAAATATTTTTTGGTTTTAATATGTTTGATAATTACAAACATGATAAATATCATTGGAAAAATAAATTACGTATTCCAAATAGTTTTTTAACATTAAATAATGTAGATTTTTATTATATTAATAGAGATTTGGATAGTAGCTATACAAGAGAAATATTTGATGATATTTCTATTTATCCATTAAGCGATTTTTATACAATTGCACATCATGCATTCCATTTTGCATTGTTTACTGGGGCTAAAAAAATCTATATTGTTGGATGTGATTCTTCGTATAATGGATATTATGATGGTGCAAATCAAAATTTACAGTGGAGCACAGATTTTAAAATAATTATTAATGGGTGGAAAAAATTTAAAAAATTTGCTGATATTTATTATCCTGCAACGCAGATAATATCTATTAACCCAATAGGGTTAAAAGGAATATTTCATGATGAATATACTGAAGAATTTTTATTAAATACAAAGGATAATAATGGGTAAATATATAATATCTGCAAAACCAGATGGTTTTGGCATGAGGCTCTCATCTTTGATTGTTGCTATTGCAGTTGCAAAAAAATTAGAAATGAAATTTAATTTTATATGGCCAGAATCTATGGATTTGGATTTTATAAATATAAGAAGTGTAAATAATAAATTGAATGTTAATTATATAGCTAATGATATTCCTAAAAAAGAGGAAATTTTTAGTAAAAATTTTTTAGATAGTTATTTATATAAAGAATATATATATCCAAATCATGGTCAAAATATTTCTAAAAAAAAGAGAAGCATTAGTGAATTAAAAAATACTAAGGAAATGAAAATTGGATGGTTTTCCACGGATAAAATTCCTACATTGTGGATAAAAAAATATCCAATAGATGAATGTTATTATGATTTAGGTGTTGCGTTTAATGAAATTCAATTTTCTGATAAATATAAAAGAATTATAAAAAAAGCAGAAAAATTTGCTTCAGAATTAAATAATAATTTTGTATCTTTACATATTAGAGGTGGTGAAATGATATATGGCCCATCAAGAAGACTAACTTTAGATTGGATTATTAATGAACGTTATTTTCCTTATGAAATAGCGTATGAAATACTTAAAACTAATCAAGAATCAACTACTGTTGTTCTTTTTGGGCAAGATATAGATTCAAATAAAGCACTTAAAGCATTATTTAAAAATACTAATAAAAATATTATCCTTGTAGATGAAGTTATAGATTTAAATTATGATAGTAACGAAAGGGCATTTTTTGAGTTAATACTTATGTCTAAGTCAAATAAAATTATTTCGGCAAAGGAGAGTGCTTTTTCTAAAACATCTGCTATGATATCAGGAAAAAATATACTATTTTCATATCATGATATGTATTCAGATAGAAAGCAAATAAAATATATTTTAAAAAATAATCAAATTTTAAATTTGCATAAAATGCAACAAGCTATGGCATATTCTAGATTGGGTGATATTTATAAAAAAAGATTTTGGAATTATAACAAAGCAATAAAATGCTATGAAAAAGCTTATGAACTAGACAATACAAACGAAACATTTTTAATATTTAAAATGATATTACTTTTAAAATTAAAAAAATACAATGCGCTTAATACTTTTTTATATAGCATAGAAAAAAATAATAAATTAGTTTTGTTTTTAGAAGTTTTATTTAGTCATCATAAAAGAAGATTTGCATATATTTTCAATAAAATTATAAGTTACAAAGGTAATTTAAAATATATAAATTATTTAAAAATTATTATCATAATTAACACTACTAAAATTAACTATATTAATGAAAATATCATCTCTACAAATTCTTATCTGGAACAAATAGTACATAACAAAAAAATTGTTTCTTCTTCTGGTGAATTTATAACCTATAATCATTTGTCTTATATATTAGGACAAGCACTAACTAGTGGTAGTTTTTATACTAAAATATTTAAGATATTTTTTATCTTACCTAGAGATATTAATAAGTTTTATTTTATAAAAAGTCAAGTTATTGAACAAAACAACAATAAAAATTATTATGATTACGATAAGGTTATGCAGATAAAGAATAGTTATGAGTATTTGATAGGAAAAACTATTATTTATTCGTTTAAAAATATTTTAAAGGGCGAATTAATAATACTTCCTTTTAAGCTATATAATATTTATAAAAATAAAAGAAAGGACTAAAAATATGGATATATGCATAATAGGCGCTGGAATTTCAGGGATGTCTCTAGCTAGAATATTAGTAAAAAATGGTTATAATGTGGAAATATTAGAGGCTTTACAGCAAGTAGGTGGTATTGCAAGAACAAGAGATGTTAATGGTATTGCTTATCATATAAATGGAGGACATTGTTTTAATTCTAAATATGATGATGTTATGGATTTTGTATTTAATGATATTTTAGAAAAAGATAGATGGAATAAAATTAATAGAAATGCAAAGATTTGGTTTAAAAATACTTGGATATCATATCCAATTGAATTTGCAATTAAAGAGGTATATAATCTAGATAAATCAATGGCTTTTAATATCACTAAAGAAATGTTTGAAGCAAATTATGAAAACGGTAATAATTTAGAAGAATGGTTTATAAATCATTTTGGAAAAACTTTATCACGAGAGTATTTTATACCATATAATACTAAAATTTGGGGAATTGAACCTAAAAATATGGATTTTTCATGGATTGTAGATGATAAGCAGATGAAATTACCAGTTCCTTCTAAAGAATCTTTTTTTAAAGGTTTAATAGATAGCAATACTGATGATATGGCTCATGCTTGTTTTTATTATCCAAAGACTAATAATCAAAATACTTTTATAGATGCATTTAATAATGGTAGCTTTAAAATTATGTTAAACTATGTTGTTGAAAAAATTGAATATAATAATAAAAAATATATTGTGAATGGCGAAAAAAAATATGATTTACTTATAAATACTTCACCATTAAATGAAATATATAAAAAAATAGATTTTAATATACCTAGTGAAGTAATGGACAGTTTTAAAAAGTTAAAATATAATAAAGTTTCAAATATGTTATGGGAAACGGATGGAGAATTAGATGCTACTTGGGCATATATACCAAGTAAAGATAATAAAATTCATAGGTTATCAAATATTGGAGCTTTGTTTAGACCTGTAAAAAATTACTGCATAACAGAAAGTATTGGCAACATTTCTTTTGACGAACTATATAGAGAAGGTAAAAAAATTAAATACTTAACAAAACCTTTGGATTATAATGTTACAGAACATGCATATGTGTTTTTTGATTTAAATTATACTAAGGTTAAAAAGATTTGTGTAGACTATTTGAATTCATTAGGGATTATTTCTCATGGAAGATTTGGTGAATGGGAATATTATAATATGGATATTTGCATAAAACGTTCGATAGATTTATCTAAAAAAATAATAAGTAATTACAAGTGAGAAAAAATGGCAATAGAATTTGAAATAATAGAATCTGAAAAGATTAAGGGCGTTTATATTGTTAAGCCAAATAAATTTAAGGATTTAAGAGGTGAGATATGGAGTGCGTTTATTAGTAAAGACTTAGATGTTTTATTGCCTAAAGGGATTAAATTTATCCATGATAAGTTTATTACTTCTAGGTACAATGTATTAAGAGGTATTCATGGAGATGCAAATACTTATAAGTTGGTAACATGTCTATATGGAGAAATAGAACAGGTTGTGGTGGATTGTAGAGTAGAAAGCCAAACTTATATGCAATATGAAAAATTTATTATTAATCCAGAGAACCAATTTATTGTGTTATTACCTCCAAATATGGGAAACGCACATTATGTAAAAAGTGATTTAGCTATTTATTATTATAAATGTGCTTATAGTGGTGACTACACTGATGCTGATAAACAATTTACATTAGCATGGAATGACAGTAAAATCGGAATAAATTGGTCTTGTAAAAATCCAATATTATCTAAAAGAGATTTAATTATGGAGGCATAAAATGACTAAAACATCTAAAATTTATATATCTGGACATACGGGTACAGCAGGTTCTGCAATATTAAAAAAATTAATTTCTTTAGGTTACACAAATATAATATATAAAAGTCATTCCGAATTAGATTTAATGGATTGTAAAAGAGTTGATGATTTTTTTAGTTGTGAAAGACCAGAATATGTTTTTTGTACTGCTGCTAAAATGATACCTATAGGGCAAAATAATAAAGCAGATATTTTGTATGAAAATACATTGATACAAAATAATATTATTCATAACTCATATAAGTATAAGGTAAAAAAAATGATATCTTTAGGCAGTAGTTGGATGTATCCAGAAAGTTCTGTTAATCCAATTAAAGAAAAAGAATTATTTAATTCATATTTCAATAAACATGCAGAACCATATGCGCTTGCTAAAGCTCATTGTGCAAAGATGATTGAATATTATAATAGGGACTATGGTACTCAATTTATTTTCACTCCATTAACAAATCTTTATGGTCCGTGTAAAGAACTGGATTTAGATAAATCTAGAGTATTTATAGCAATGATGAGAAAAATTCATTTAGCAAAATTATATTTTGAAGATAATTTTGATGGATTAAAAAAAGATACTGGTTTATATAAAATAGATGAAATTATTTCGTTTTTGAATATAAATGGTATTTTTAAAGACAGATTGGAATTATGGGGTACTGGAAATACTAGAAGAGAATTTTTATTTTCAGAAGATTTAGCTGATGCTTGTATTTTTTTAATGAATACAAATATAGATTTTCAAAAAAATTGTTTAATTAATATAGGGACAGGTGTTGACATTACAATCAAAGAGCTATCAGAAATGATGTCTATGGCGATAAAATATAAGGGTAGAATTATTTTTGATGCATCAAAGCCAGATTCTAATATGAATAGGCTACTAGATATTTCAAATATTAATAAGTTAGGTTGGAAGTGTAAAACCGATTTAGATACAGGTATTCAATTTATGTATAATTGGTATATTGATAGGAATGGAATTTAACATGAAAAAAGTTTTGATTACAGGATTTACAGGTCAAGTTGGCTCACAATTGGCTGATTTTTTATTAGAAAACACTGATTGTTATATAATAGGTATGATGAGATGGCAAGAGCCTATGGATAATATTTATCATCTAACAAAAAGGATAAATAATAAAGATAGAGTCGAGATATTTTATGCAGATTTAACAGATTTTTCAAGTATGCAAAAGCTTTTTGAAAATAAAAGACCTGATTTTATATTTCATTTAGCTGCACAATCTTATCCAAAAACTTCTTTTGATATACCTATAGAGACTTTACAGACCAATATTATTGGTACAGCTAATTTATTAGAAAATATTCGTTTGTTAAAGCAAAAAGATGGGTATCATCCAGTGGTTCATATATGTTCATCTAGTGAGGTTTATGGTAGAGCAAAAGTTGGCGTTAGATTAAACGAAGAAACCAAATTTCATGGAGCAAGTCCTTATAGTATTAGTAAGATTGGTACGGACTATTTAGGTCAGTTTTATGGAGAGGCTTATGGTATAAGAACATTTGTAACTCGTATGGGAACACATAGTGGTCCAAGAAGAAGTGATGTGTTTTTTGAAAGTACTGTAGCTAAGCAAATAGCGTTAATAGAAGCTGGCTTACAAGAACCAGTTATTAAAGTAGGTAATTTATCTAGCACCAGAACATATCAAGATTGTAGAGATGCAATAAGGGCTTATTATCTATTAAGTCAAGCTAGTTTAAATAATAAAGTTCCATGTGGAGAAACATTTAATATAGCAGGAGAAGAAGCATTTAAATTACCTGAAGTTATTGATATTTTATTAAGTTTTAGCTATAGAAAAGACATAGTAGTAAAGACAGATAGTGAAAGACTAAGGCCAATTGACGCTGATTATCAGATGTTTGATAATACTAAAATAAAAAGTTTTATAGATTGGAAACCAGAGATTCCGGCTAGGAAAATGTTTGAAGATTTACTTAATCATTGGAGAGATGAAATTAAAAGTGGTAGAATTCCACTAGATAGGTAATATATGAAAATAATTAGAAGTATAGCACCTTTAAGATTAGGTTTAGCAGGTGGTGGAACAGATATAGATTTGTATTGTAATAAATATATAGGCTATGTATTAAATGCCACTATATCTTTATATGTTCATTGCACTATTATTGAAAGAGATGATAATAAAATTTATTTTGAATCATCAGATTTTAATACAAAAGAATTATGTAATTCTAGTAGTCTATTAGAAAATAATGGAGATTTGAGATTATACAAATTAATTTATAATCGTATTGTTAGAGATTATATTAAACAACCTTTAAGTTTTAGTTTATATACATACTCTGATGTACCTAGTGGAAGTGGTTTGGGTGGAAGTTCAACTTTAGTTGTTTGTATATTAAAAGCATTTGTAGAATGGTTAAATTTGCCTTTAGGTGAATATGACATAGCAAAATTAGCGTATGAGGTAGAAAGGGAAGAAGCTGGTATAGTAGGTGGTGCACAAGATCAGTATGCTGCTACATTTGGTGGTTTTAATTTTATGGAATTTCATGATAATAAAAAAGTAATTGTTAACCCTTTAAGGATTAAACGTTGGATTGTAAGCGAGCTTGAATCTAGAATAGTTTTGTATTTTACAAATATAACAAGGGAAGCAAAAGATTTAGAAGAACATAAGAAAGGTAAATTAGGTGATGAAAAATCTTTGCAAGCGATGCATAATATAAAGCAAGATGCTATAGGTATGAAGGAAGCTTTATTGAAAGGCGAATTTGATAATATAGCAAATATACTTGGTAAATCATGGCAATCTAAAAAAACTGTAGCAGGTATTGTATCCAACGATGAAATAGAAAGAATTTATAACATTGCAATGCAAAACGGAGCATATAGCGGAAAGACTAGTGGAGCAGGTGCTGGTGGGTTTATGTTTTTTATGATAGATCCCATTAAGAAATATGATTTAATAAAAATCTTAAATAAAGAGCAAGGATATATTGCTGATTTTCATTTTGTAGAAGAAGGAACTAGATCGTGGAAAATATAAATAATTATATAAAAGAACATATTTTTGATTCAATAAAAGTTAAGCAAGAAATATTAAGCAATGTTTGCGTAATTGAAGAAATTAAAAAAGCTGCATTAGAAGTATTAAATGCTTATAAAAATAATAAAAAAACTTTACTAGCAGGCAATGGAGGTAGTGCAGCTGATGCTCAACATATTGCAGGAGAATTTGTCAGTAGATTTTATTTTGATAGACCTGGAATTCCTTCTATTGCATTAACTACAGATACTAGCATTTTAACAGCTATAGGAAATGATTATGGGTATGAAAATTTATTTTCAAGACAAATACAAGCCAATGGTGTTTCAGGCGATATTTTTATAGCTATTTCAACTAGCGGTAACAGTAAAAACATTTTGAAAGCTCTAGAGGTATGTAAAGAAAAAGATATAAAAACGATAGGGTTGACCGGAAGTGATGGAGGATTAATGAATAATTTGTGTGATATTATAATTAAAGTTCCATCTAACTGCACTCCTAGAATTCAAGAATCTCATATTTTAATAGGACATATTATTTGTGCTATTGTAGAAGAAGAGATGTTTGGTAAAGGGTTTTAGTGGAGGCTATAATTTTAGCAGGTGGATTTGGCACAAGATTACAAAGTGTAGTTTCTGATGTGCCTAAACCAATGGCGCCTATTAATGGTAAGCCATTTTTAGAATATATTTTACTGTATTTAAAAAAATATGGCATTAATAAAGTTGTTTTGGCAGTCTCATATAAAAAAGATATTATTAAAAATTATTTTAAAGATTCTTTTTCTGGTATTAAAATTATATATAGCGAAGAAAATGAACCATTGGGAACTGGTGGAGCAATAAAACAAGCTTTGGATTTTGTTATTAACAAACATGTCTATGTTTTTAACGGTGATACGTTTTTTGATTTTGACATAAGAAAAATGAATTTGAGAAATAGTTGTATTCAAATAGCTTTAAAAAAAATTAATAATTCAAGTAGATATGGTGTTGTTAAAATTAATAATGGTATAATAAGTGAGTTTTGTGAAAAAAATTATAAAGAATGTGGTTTTATTAATTGCGGCACATATTTGTTAAGTAAAGATTTGTTTACTGGCTTTAAACTAGAAAAATCTTTTTCATTTGAATATTTTTTAGCAAAATATGTAAACGAATTGAGTATAGAGACAATAATTGATAATGGTTATTTTATCGATATTGGGATTCCTGAAGACTATTATTATTTTTGTAATACTTATAATAGCTATTGAAATTATAGGTGGAGATATTTTTACAACTTAAACAATATTAATATGTTGCTTTGCTTTGTAAAATGTAATGTTTTTAGTGTTAGAAAATATTTTTTTGTATAAATTATGGAGGTTTTATGAATATAAAAGCGTTAATACCAGTAAGGTCTGGTTCACAAAGAGTAAAAAACAAGAATATTAGACCATTTGCAGATAGTTCATTGTTAGAGATAAAAATATTACAAATGTTAAGGATTAAAGATTTTGGTTTGATAGAAGATGTAGTTGTTAATTCAAATTGTGATGATATGCTTAAATTAGCTAAAAATCTTGGTGCTAGCATAGTTAAAAGAGATGAGAAATTTGCTAGAAGCGATTCTCTTATTAATTTGGTATATGAAGATTTGGCAAAAAATATTGATTGTGATGATGTACTTTTTTGTGATTGTACTAACCCACTTTTAAAAGATGCAACAATAATAAAAGCTATTGATATGTATAAAAATATGGATAAAAATAAATTTGATTGTGTAGTTAGTGCAAGCGAAGTAAAATTATTTATGTATAAGGATAATAAGCCACTTAATTATGATGAAAATGCTAAACCAAGAAGTCAAGATTTACCGGAAATATATTCTTTAAATACAGCATTGCATTTAATAAGTAGGGAGTATATGGTAAATTGTAAAAGAATAATTGGTAATAACCCTTTATTTGTAATAAATGATAGATATGAAGGTGTGGATGTTGATGAGGAAATTGATTTTGAATTTGCTGAGTTTTTATATAAAAAATTAAATGGATAAACATGAATATTAAGATACTTGATTGCACTTTAAGGGATGGCGGTTATGTAAATAATTGGAATTTTGGGTTTAATGTAATTAGTCATTTAAATGAGTGCTTGGCTAGAAGTGGTGTTGATTTTGTAGAAATTGGATTTTTGCAAAAATGTACTTATGATAATAATAAAACACTTTTTAATGACATTTTGGATTTTAATAATATATTGCAAAATAAAAGTAGTGATACAAAATATTTAGGTATGATTACTTATGGTGGATATTCTATAGATGAAATACCTTGTTTTGATAATCAATTTTTAATTGATGGGTTTAGGATAATATTTAAAAAGTCTCAGATTAACGATGCTTTGGAATATTGTAAGGCTGTTCAAAATAAGAGTTATAAAATTTTTATAAATCCGATGCATACTTATGAGTATAGTGATAAAGAGTTGATAGAGCTTGTTGAAAAAATTAATGATATTTCTCCTTATGGGGTTTCAATAGTTGACACAATGGGTATAATGAAACCAAGGCAAGTAGTTAGGATATTTGATATTTTTGACCATAATTTGAATGATGATATTGCAATTGGTTTTCATTCACACAATAACCTTCAGCTTTCATTTTCAAATGCAACAGCACTTTTAGAGTATGCTTATAGTTCAAAAAGGGAAATAATTGTTGATTCTTCAATTAGAGGTATGGGTAGGGGTGCTGGTAATTTATGTACAGAACTATTGATGCAACATTTGAATGAAAATTATGATAAAAACTATAATTTATTACCAATATTAAAAGCTATTGATAATTCTATAGAAAAAATATATAAAAAAACCCCTTGGGGTTATAATGTACCTTATTATTTAGCAGCTATTAATAAGTGCCATCCAAATTATGCTTCTTTTTTATCGGAAAAGGATTCAATAAGTATAGATGCAATTAATTCAATTTTATTAAGCATACCAAATGATAAAAAATCAGGATATGATAAAAATTTAATAGACCAATTATATTTGGAGTATCAAAGTCATAAAATTAATGATGATAAAACTATTGAATTTCTAACAAATGAGTTGAGAGATAAACAAATTTTAATCTTAGGGTCTGGTAAAAGTATACTAAGTGAACAAGATAAAATTTCTGATTTTGTTAAAAATAATAATGTTTATATTATTAGTTTAAATTTTTTCACTGATTTATATAATTGTAATTTGGCTTTTGTAAGTAATATAAATAGATATAAAAGCGCAGTAATAAGTAATAAAAATTATATGATAACTTCAAATATTTTAAATGAAATTAAAGAGTATGAATATATTTTAAATTATGGCTCATATATAAATAATTCTAAAATGCCAGATAATTCACTTTTAATGTTAATTAAAGTCCTAATAAAATGTGGTATAAAATCAATCAATATAGCTGGATGTGATGGTTTTGATGGGGATGATTATTTTGATGCTACTTTAAAAAATACATCCAAAATAAGAGATATTGATGATAGAAATGAGATTGTATCTATTGTATTAAAAGAATTAAGCAATAGTATAGATATAAGATTTATAACACAAACTAAATATATGGTGGAGTAATGAAGTATAAATTAGTAATATTTGATTTAGATGGCACATTAGTTGATAGTTCTATTGGAATTTTAAAGGCTATAGAGTATACAATTGTTGAAAATAAATTACCAAAATTAGATGATGAAATAAAAGCAAGTTTTATAGGTCCGTTAGTGTTTGATTCGTTTAAAAGAGTTTATGGATATGATGATGACTTGACAAATAATATTACACAGTATTATAGAAATGTTTATAAAAAATATTTTTTAAATGATTGTAAAATTTATGATGGTATTATTGAGTTACTTCAATATTTAAAAGAGCAAAATTGTTATATTTCTATAGCTACATATAAAAAAGATGATCATGCTAAAAAATTAATTTCAGATTTAAATATAAATAGTTATTTTGATTATATATTAGGATCGGATTTAGAAAGTAAGATGACAAAGCAAGATATTATTAAAGCAAATATTGCACTTTTTAACCTTACACAGCGTGATTGTATCATGATAGGTGATAGTATACATGATGCAAAAGGTGCTATGGAGTGTGGAATAGATTTTATAGGTGTAACTTATGGTTTTGGATTTAAAGATGAAAAAGATTTACAATCATATCCCAATAAGCTATGTGCTAAAAATCCTTACAAAATAATAGATTTCTTAAAACAATAAAAACAATAATATTAAACCAAAAATATTATTTCTTGCTATATTGTTAATAATTTATCTAAAAAATAACCAGCATAAGCAGTATTTATTATATTAATTATGATAGCTTTATCTATCTCTTTTCGTAAAATATTCTATTATTCTGTCATTATTTAAAAAACATGTGTTTATTATCTTATAAAGTATTTTTCCATCCTCTATTGGAATTTTTGCATTATCAATCCTAAATAATTTATATTTACTTGGAGTTTTTTGACTTTTAAAACCATCTTCAGTAATTGTAATTTTAAATTTATTATTAAAGCTCTCTTTTGAGTATTTTAGTATTTGATAGTCAATATGAGTAAAATACTGTTTACTTGCATCAAGCATACAATGAATCATATGTGTATATCTAATGTTATTAAAGAGTTCGTTATGATTTTCATCATTATTTTCTAAAATTTCTTCAAAATATATACCATCACTTCCGTTCGAATAGATATATAATTTATCTTCTAATTTAACATAGTCATTCTCGTTAAAAAAAATTGAAAGCGCTTTGCAGAAATTGTTTTCTTTCAAAGAATAAAAATCAAGACCTCTTTCTTTTTCTTCATGATTTAAGCTACTTTCACCTACTATGGTGTTATATTCCTCTAATCTTACATTTATTTCTATTTCTATATTTGAATCGAATAGTTCATTAAGTTTGAAAAGTAGGCTAGCTGGTATATTGCAATCTAAAGCTATTCTTTTGCCATTAAAGTCTTGTCTAGATAAAGCTGCAGATTTCACCAAATGTGTGTATGTCTTGTCTGTTTTAGTAATTTCTATCATATTATCCTTGTTTAATTTAATGCCTAGAGAGCAAATACTATTTTCACATTTTATTTTAAATTTCTCTTCATTGTCGTATTTCAAAGTAGTAGCTGGTACTTTTTCTTGCATCGGAAAAAACTCATTAATAATTTTATTGAATTCATCTTCGCTAAATATATTTTCGTATTTATCATTCTTAAGTTCAATTTCGTTAGAATCTGCATAATTTAGTAATTTTATTTGTCTTTCAGAACTATTAAATTGTGGGTGTGGTTGTTTTGTTTGCACCTCAATGTCCTTTTTTTAAATTATGATATAGAAAATTTGTGAACATATTAAAATTGTGTTGATGGCATAGTTAGTTATATTGATTTTTTAGCAACAAGCTTTTTGATAGTACTTATACATTTTCCAAACATTTTAGAAAAACTTAAGTATCTAGGGTATATAATCATAATACCAGCTATCAGCCCATTGATATTTAGTTGTCTTCCGCGGCGAGATAGGATTTCTGGAGTTATGTTTTTATCAATGGTTAGACCCCAGCCGGCATAAAATGGAGCTCCGTAAGTTACCACTACTTTATCACGAATTAATGCATCATATCCTGCTGTTGATGTGATAGTATGAACCTCATCACAAGCTTTTATGCAACTATCTATACTAATATCAGTTATAATTTCATCGCAATATTTTAAGATAATTTTCTCATCCTTAAGTCCTTTACGATTACCAGCTACTACATCAGGATGAACTTTATATATTATATAAGCCTCTGGATTTTCAGCTCTAACTTGTTTTATAAGTTTTAAAGTGTCATATCCTAAACCACCACATTTGATAGACGCATCATCTTCAACTTGTGCTGGAATTAGTATTGTTTTTTGTTTTCTTTTTGGCAATTCTTGATGTTTTAAGCAATTGTATTTAGAAAATGAATTATCTAAAATTAGTTTTCTAATCTCTTTTGCTTCTTCTATTAACTCATCGCTAAAATTAGTATTTTTTAGGATATATTCTAATCTACTTGGGGTATTTGGGTCAAAATAAATCCCTATATCATCAACTACAAGCGAGTAGGGTGTGGCGTAATTAGAACCTAGTCCAATTGAGCGAATAAACCCATCTTCAACAATACTAACATTTTTAAAATACTTTAAAAGTTCTGATTTTTCATATGTTTTGCCCCAAATAAATGCTTTATCGTTTTCATTTAAATTGTATTTTTTAAGTTTTTTAAGAGATGAAATATAAATTATTTGATTATTGTCCGATTTAAAATAATGCTTAATATAAAATCTCTTATACCATAAAAACCCAAAGAAAAATAATCTCCCTGAATTAGCCTTATAAATTTCTCTAAATTGTACTATGGTTTTCATAGTATCAAAAATATCTGAAACATTTTCAGAGTAAGGATTATAATATTTCGTATATAAAAAATACATAGCATAAAATATTTCTTCAATATTTCTTATTTTTATTCTACGCTCACATTTTTGTTTATCTCTTGTAATTCCCCATCCTGCGTAAAACGGCATTCCATAGCACACGCATTCACACCCACAAAGTAAAGCTTCAAACCCCATTGTTGAAGTTTTTGTATAAACCTTTTTAAAGTTTTGAAGTAAGATTATTGGATTATAACTATCGCTTATAATCTCACATTCTTGTGGAATTTCATTTATGTTTATATCGCTTTGTTTTTTGCTATTTAGTGTATCTGGATGAATTTTTACATAAATTTTAGAATTAGGGTTTTCCTTGATTGCGTCTTTAATCATATCAAGTGAATTAATATTATTAGCTAAACCATATTTAAGTGATAGATCATTTGCACTCTGTAAAATCACTAAAACATTATCTTTATTCCCTAATTTAAATTCTTTGTAAGCATTGTTATATTTGCTTATATTATTATCTACTAGATATTTGATAGCTTTTCTTGCTTTTTGTAATTCATCTTCGCTAAACTCGTAAGTATTTAAAATATTTTCTAATCTACTAGCAGCGGTTGCATCGTAGTAAATCCCAATATCATCAAATACTAGTGACAAGCTATTTTTATCATTAATGCCAAGCCCTAAAGAGCGAATAAGCCCATCTTCAAGTAAGCAAAATTTAGCATTATTTTTTTTAGCTAATTTCTTGGCTATTTTGCCACTTTCCTTTCTTCCCCAGCCATAATAAACACCATTGCAACTTGCATCACGCCAAGAAAGATTTAAAAAGTTTTTAACATTTTTACGAAGTTTGTATTGTTTAAAATATCTAATAATCATAGTATTAAAAGCCCCTTTTAAGGGGCGAGAAATTATTTTTTACTTTCTTTTAATGCAATGTGTAATTCATTTAGCTGAGCATAAGCAACTTTGCTTGGTGCGTCAGTCATTAGGCATTGCGCTCTTTGAGTTTTAGGGAATGCTATTACATCTCTAATTGAGCTAGACTTTGTAACTAGCATTAATAATCTATCAAGCCCTATTGCAAATCCACCATGACTAGGTGCTCCGTAGCTTAATGCGTCTAGTAAAAAGCCAAATTTTTCTTTTTGTTCATCTTCGCTAATTCCAAGTAATTTAAATACTTTTTGTTGAATATCGCTTCTATGAATCCTTATGCTTCCACCACCAAGCTCAACTCCGTTTAATACTATATCATAAGCAACAGAACTTATTTCATCAATTGGTGCATCAATATTTTTTGGCATTGTGAATGGATGGTGCATTGCCGAATAGCTTTCATCATCATTTTGCTCAAACATAGGAAAGTCAACAACCCATAAAAACTCAAATTTATTTTCATCAATAATCTTTAATTCATTTGCTAAGAATAATCTAAATCTTCCCATATAATCTAAAACGGTTTTTTTAGCACCAACGCCAAAGAATACTACATCTCCTACACTAAAATCAGCTTTTTCTTTTAAGAAATTTATAAGTTCAGCACCTTCATCATCAAAAAATTTAGTCAATGGTCCTTTTGGTCCATCTTCTTTCATTTGAATAAACGCAAGTCCTTTAGCACCAAATTTTCTAACATATTCTTCAAATCCTTGCATTTGGCGTTTTGAAAAAATATTATCTCCATTTTTAACAACAATTGCTTTTACACGATTTTTCTTAGTATCTTTTGCAGGTTCGCTAAAAATAGCGTTATTTGACTTTGCAAAAATGTGTGCAACATCAATCATTGGCATATCAAATCTTAAATCAGGTTTATCACTTCCATAGTTTTCCATTGCTTCATTATAGGTCATTCTTTTTACATTTTGTGGCATTGCAATACCAACACTTGCAAATGTTTCTCTTAAGAAAGTTTCAGCATTTTGCATAACCATTTCTTGGTCGCAAAAACTCATCTCAACATCTATTTGAGTAAATTCAGGTTGTCTATCAGCTCTTAAATCTTCATCTCTAAAGCATTTTGCAATTTGAAAGTATTTATCAAACCCAGCAACCATTAAAAGTTGTTTGAATAATTGTGGGCTTTGTGGTAACGCATAAAATTCGCCTTCATGCACACGAGATGGAACTAAATAATCTCTTGCACCTTCAGGTGTAGCTTTTGTTAAAATCGGAGTTTCTACTTCCATAAATCCTAATTTTGTTAAAGCATTTCTAGCTGCTGTTGTAATGATTGAACGCTTTTTAAAATTATCTAATAATTTAGGATTTCTAAGACTTAAAAATCTATATTTTAGTCTTAATTCTTCATTAACATTTAAATCATTTATATCAAAAGGTAGCGCTTTTGCACTATTAATTAGTTCAATTTCGCTACATACTATTTCAATTTCTCCGGTTTTTAGTCTTGGATTTACTAAACCTTCGCCTCTAGCTCTAATCTTACCTTTAGCACTTATTACATACTCATCTCTTAAGCTGCTTGCTATTTCGTGAGCATTTTTGTTTATTTCAGGGTCACATACTAATTGAATAATACCTTCTTTATCTCTTAAATCTAAAAATACAACTCCACCATGGTCGCGGTAGCTATTTACAAATCCAGCTACAACTACTTCTTCATCAATGTTTTTAATGCTAAGCTCAGTGCTATAATGTGTTCTCAATTTCTTTCCTTAACATGAATTTTTATTAAATTAATTGATTTTTACTCAAAAATTGTAAATTTATAATAAAAAGAATAAGAAAAGATTATGAAAAATAAAGAAATTAAAAAAATAATTATATTTTGCAAATTAGGTTTAGAAGATAGTTTGGAATTAAATAATATAAAAAATTATCTTAATAGTAAAAATATTGAATATTTAATATATATAAATGATAGAAAAAATGAAATAGAATTTGATTTAGAAAATGTGGGATTATTAATATCCTTAGGTGGAGATGGAAATATAATTTCAGCTTGTAGATATTTAGCAAATTCTAATATTCCTGTGTTTGGAGTAAATGCCGGTAATTTAGGCTTTTTAACGGAGTTTAAAACTACAGAATTTGAAACCGGTATGAATGAGTTTTTAAGTGGTTCATATAAACTTGAGCGACCATTTTTACTAAGTGTTCAAATAAAGCTAAATAATGGCAAAATCTTACAAAAATATGCTTTTAATGACGCAGTATTTAATAGAGCAAATCATTTATTATTAGCGGATATAAAAACGAGTTTTAAAGGAGATATTTTTAATAACTATAATGCCGATGGGCTTATAATCTCCACTCCTTCAGGCTCAACTGCTTATAATCTTAGTGCAGGCGGCTCAATTATTTATCCATTAAGCCGTGTTTTTATGCTAACTCCAATTTGTTCTCATTCGCTTACTCAAAGACCAATAGTATTACCTAAAAGTTTTTTTATTGATATTATAAGTGCAAATTGCACTTTAAGTATAGATGGGCAAGAAGTATTTAATAAAGATGAATTTAAAAGCGTTAGAATAGGGCTTAGTAATGTAAGAGCAAATATTATTAGGCGTAAAAATAGCTCTTATTTTAGGGTTTTAAATGAAAAGCTTAATTGGGGAGAAGTAAGATGATAGAAAGATTATATTTTACAAATAATATAACTTTTGATGAACTTAACTTAGAATTTAAAAATGGTCTTATAGTTTTTACAGGTTCTAGTGGAGCTGGAAAATCAGTGATTTTTAAAAGCATATTAGCAGCTTTTGGAATTTTTGAAAGCAGTGCAAGTCTTTTAGAAATTAGCATAGATGATAAGATAAATGATGAAAGTATAGAAAATTCTAATCCAAATGTTTTTAGGGTTAAAAAGGATAAAGTTACTAGATATTTTATAAACAATCAAGCAGTTTCAAAAAAGATTATGAGTGAGCTAAATGCTAGTAATATTCGCTATTTATCGGCTAAAAATTATGATGATTTTGAGCCAAATTATTTATTAAAAATGCTAGATTTAATCATAGTTAAAAAAGAACAAAATTATGAAAATACTTTAAATGAATATAAAAATAATTTTAAAAAATTAGATGAATTAGAAAAAGAATACAAAAAATTATGTGAAGATGAAAATAAAATCAATGATTTAAAAGAATTATTAAGCTTAGAAATTAAAAAAATTAAAGATATAAATCCAAAAATAGGCGAATATGAAAAATTATTAGATATTAAAACCAAGCTTTCAAAAAGAGATAAAATAGAACAAGCTTTAAGAAAATCAGAAGGCATTTTTGCCTATGAGAGCAGTGTTTTAGAGCTTTTAAGATTAGCTAATATTGATAGTGAATTTTTTGTAAGTGCTATGAATGAATTAAATGATATTTATAATGATTTAAGTAATGATAGTAGTGAGTTAGATATTGAAGAGATTTTAAATAGATTAGAAAAGCTTCATTATCTAGTAAAGCGTTATGGAAGCGTTGAAGATGCGTTAAATATACTAAAAGATAAAGAAAAAGAATTAAATATTTATGAAAATATTGATTACGAAAAAGACAATATTGAAAAAGAGCTTAAAACTCTAAAAAATAAGCTTATAAGCGATGCGAAAGCTATATCAAAAATAAGATTAATTTACCTTAATGAACTTGAGTGTAAAATTAATGATTATCTAAATTTGTTATACTTAGACAAAATTGCTCTTAGGTTAGTGGAATTTGAACTAGGAATTAACGGCATAGATAGATTTGAAATAAGTCTAAATAAAGCAGGTTTTAAAGAGATTAGCTCGGGCGAGTTAAATAGATTAAGACTTGCATTTTTGGCTAGTTTTGCTGATTTTATTGATTATGCGAATGGTTATATATTTTTAGATGAGATAGATGCTAATTTAAGCGGAAAAGAGGCCATTAGTATTGCAAATGTAATTAGTAAATTGAGTAAGCATTATCAAATATTTGTAATAACTCATATGCCTTGGATTTGTGCAAAAGCAAATCAGCATTTTTTAGTAAGTAAAGAAAACAATAAAAGCTTTGCAAGAGAGCTTAGAAAAGATGAAGTAGCAAATGAACTTGCAAGAATGATTAGTGATGAGAATATCAGCCAATCAGCCTTAGATTTTGCAAAAACCATATTAGAAGGAAAAGAATGAAATTACTATTAGTAGATGACAATAAGATGTTAGCTAAAGCAATAGCAAAAAAAGTTAGTGGCGCATTAAATTGCGAATTTGATGTAGCTTATGATTTTGCAGAGGCTAAAGAGTTGCTAGATAATAATCAGTATTTTGCTGCATTACTTGATTTATGTTTGCCTGATGCTATGCATGGTCAAGTTGTTGATTATGCTCTATCTAAGAAAATTCCAAGTATTATTCTAACTGGACTTGATGATGACGCTACAAGAAAAAGTTTTATGGATAAAGACATTGTTGATTATGTGCTAAAAGAAGGTAGCGAATGTGTTGATTATATAATAGATATTATTGAACGCTTACAAAGAAACGAAAATACAAAAATTATAGTGGCTGAAGATTCAATGGCTATGAGAAATATTATTAAAAATATTTTGCAAGCTTACAAATTCCAAGTTTTCCCAGCAGCTCATGGAGCTGAAGCATTAGGATATTTAGAACAACACCCTGATGTAAAACTTATTTTAACAGACAAAGAAATGCCAGCAGTTTCTGGTGAAGAACTTATAAAAGAAGTTAGAAAATCTTATAATAAAAATCAATTAGGAATAATAGTTTTAACAGCTCACGGAAGTGATGATGTTGGTGCTAGAATGCTAAAAACCGGAGCAAATGATTTTATTCAAAAGCCATTTTCAAGAGAGAATATTATTTGTAGGATTAATAATAGTATAGATTTAATTTATTATTCAGAACAACTAAAAGAAAGTGCTGAAAAGGACTTTTTAACAAAATTAAATAATAGAAAAAGCTTTTTTGAGGCTAGCAAAGAATATTATTCAAAAATCAATGATGATGTTGATTTTGCTGTATTAATGATAGATATAGATAAATTTAAAAACATTAACGATACACTAGGTCATGCTGCAGGAGATAGCGTTATTGTTCAATGTGGTCAAACTCTACTTGAACAAGTTAAGGGTGGGGATATGGTTGCTAGATTTGGTGGCGAAGAATTTTGTTTATTAATTAAAAATATTAAGAAAGAAGACGCTATTAAAATGGCAGTGAAAATTAGAAGTGCAATTAAATCAACTCCTGCTATGTATCTTGATAAACCAATTAATTTCACAGCTTCAATAGGAGTTGCAGTAGGCTCTAAAAAATCAGAAATAGAAGAAATGATTAAAAAAGCTGATGAAGCTTTATACGACGCTAAAAGAAATGGTCGTGATAGAGTTGAAGTTTATGAAGGCGAATAATAGTGATAATTGATACTCATACGCATTTAGATGATGAAAGATATGATGATATCTTAGATGAAGTTTTGCTTAATGCTAGCAATGAAGAAGTAAAACTTCATATTATTCCAGGTGCTGATATAAAAACATTACAAAAAGCTCGTGATATTTCACATAAATATGATAATGTATATTTTGCTGCTGGAGTTCATCCTTATGATATACAAGATTTTGATTTAGACTACTTAAAGAGTTTTTTAGAAGATAGTAAATGTGTTGCAATAGGAGAATGTGGTTTAGATTATTATAAAAATCCTAGCGAAGAAGAAAAAAAGCTACAAAAAGAAGTATTCAAAAAACAGATTGAACTATCAATTGAAAGAAAACTACCATTAATAATACATATAAGAGACGCAAATGCTGATTCTTTAGAAATATTAAAGGCTTATAAAGAAGCTTTTGGAGTATTGCATTGTTTTAATGCAAGTCCAATTCTATTGGAATTAAGCGATAGATTTTATTATGGAATTGGAGGAGTACTTACATTTAAAAATGCAAAAAACTTAGTTGAAATCTTACCTAAAATCAAAACAGATAGATTACTTATAGAAACTGATTCACCTTATCTTACCCCGCATCCACACAGGGGGACTTTAAATGAGCCAAAATATTGCAAATTAGTTGCACAAAAAATGGCAGAAATACTAAATAAATCAATTGAGGAGATAGAAGAACTTACAACAAATAACGCAAAAAAATTATTTAAAGGATTAATTTGAAAAAATTTATATTATTAATAGTTACAAGTATTTGTTTATATGCGAATTTTTCAGTAGATAAATACGATAAACAAGAAAAAATCTTAAAAAGTATTGATGTAGATTTAAGATATTTACAAGACCAATCTTTTATGGAAATTTTTTACGATATGAGTGAAAGAGAAGTGCTTTATTTTACAAAAGTATTGAATGAAGCTAATATGAATATTCCAATTATTAAAGCAATTTTAAAAAAAGAAGGTGTTCCTGATGTTTTTTTATATCTTGCTATGGTTGAGAGTAATTTTAAAACAGATGCTAAATCTGGAGTAAAAGCTACAGGTGTTTGGCAATTTATGGAACCTACTGCTAAGAATTTTGGTCTAAAAATTGACAAATTTATTGATGAGAGAAAAGATGTTGTAGCTGCTAGCGTTGCTGCTGCAAAATATTTACATAGGCTAAAAGATGAATTTGGTAAATGGTATTTAGCTATTTTTGCTTACAATTGTGGAAATGGCTGTGTTAGAAAAGCTATTAAAAATGCAGGTAGTGATGAATTAAGTGTATTATTAGATGAAGACCAAAAATATTTGCCTAAAGAAACAAGAAGATTTTTCAAAAAGATTTTAAGCACTAGTTTAATAGCAGAAAATGATATTGCTAAGTATGGTGATATTTATTTATTAAATCAAGTTATGGCACTTAATATAGGTAAAGTTGATGTAAAACCAAAAGAGAGTTTATCGTCAATTGCTAGAAAAGCTGGGATTAGCTTAAGTGAATTTAAAGATTTAAACCCACAATTTAAAGGCGATTTTGCACCACCTTATAATTATTATGCTTATTTACCAATAGAAAAGATAGCAGCTTATAAAGATAACTCAAATCCTATTAAGTATGCTAAAAATAATGTAAAAAATGTAATAAGCTATAGGGTAAAACAAGGTGATACAATATATGCAATAGCTAAGAAAAATGGTGTTTCTACAAATGCTTTAAGAGCTTATAATAATTTAAAAGATGATAGAATTGGAATTAATCAAACCTTATTAATTCCTGTATTAGTATATGATGATAGTAAGGAGGCTAAAAATTGAAAAAATATTTAGTTTTCGCTAGTTTTTTATTTTTATTTGCTGCTTGTTCAACTACAAGTAGCTTAAACCAAAATTATAATTATGGAGTAGCTAAACCAAATACTCCAGCTACAATGAGACCTTATACAATAAATGGTAAGACTTATTATCCAAGTAAGGTTGATATTGGAGATACTGAAACTGGCATTGCTAGTTGGTATGGTCCAGGTTTTCATGGTAAAAAGACTTCAAATGGAGAAACTTTTAATACAAATTCTATGACAGCAGCTCATAAAACTTTACCTATGAATACAATGGTTAGAGTTGATAATTTAGAAAATGGAAAAAGTGTTGTAGTAAGAGTTAATGATAGAGGGCCATTTGTTGCTGGAAGAATTATTGATTTATCAAATCGTGCAGCGCATGAAATAGATATGACTAAAAAAGGCACTGCAAGGGTAAAATTAACTATATTAGGCTTTAATCAAGACAATATTAAACCTCAAATATCTAATACAAATTCTAACATTCAAAATAGTGTAAATAGTATTATGGGTGGAGATTTTATGATACAAATAGGAGCGTTTAAAAGCTCTGCAAATGCTTATAATTTAGCAAAAAGATATGCAAATTATAAAGGTTATACAAGTAAAGTATTAAATTCTAGCGATGGATTTTATAGAGTGTTTTTAAAAGGCTTTAGAAGTGAAGAAGAAGCAAAGGATTTTATAAACTTAGCTAATTTTCTAGGTTCATTTATATTTAGGGAGTAAGAATGATTAAATTAGTTATTTTAGATATTGATGGATGTTTAAGTGATGGTAAAATTATTTATTCTCCTAATGCTGATTTGATTAAAGAATTTAATGTAAAAGATGGAGCTGCTATTTTAAAAGCTAAAGAATTGGGTATAAAATTTGCAATTATTACAGGAAGAAGTTCTGAAGTTGTTTTAAATAGGGCAAGAGATTTAGGCATTGAATATGTATATTGTGGTATTAAAGATAAGCTAAGTTGTGCTAAAACATTACTGAAAGATTTAAATATTACTTTTGATGAAGTTGCTGCAATAGGGGACTATTATAACGATTTAGACCTTTTAAAATCTGTTAAGCTACCTTTTATTCCTAAAGATGGGGCAAAAATTTTTGGAAGAATTTTAAATACAAAAGGTGGATATGGTTGTGTGCATGAAATGCTTGAAATTATTGTAAAAGAAAATAATCAATTAAAGCAGTGGATTAAGTGTTAATAAAAACTTTTAATATTATTTTAGTTTCTATGCTATCTATGCTTTTTTTTATAATAATACAAAAGCCTTATGATATTGATAAGATGAATTATCAACTTGATTTTAAAAGCCTTGAAGCTAATGATATTATTGGTTATGAGCTTAGTAATAAGCTTGAAAAAATAGCTTATGCTAAGCAATATTACAAAATAAATAATCAAGATAATTTGATAGATTTAAGTATAAATGATTTAGAAAAGCATTTAAGTAGTAATAAGGCAACTAAAGAAAATAATATTATAGTATTAAATGGCGATGTTAAATATAAAGATAATCTAATTAAGCTTGAAAGCAATGTATTAAATTATTCAATAAATGAAAAAATCTTAAGCTCTTTGAGTAAAACTAAAGTAACCTATAATAATAGTTTAATTAATGCTAATTCTTTTAGTTATAATTTAAATTCTTCAGATTTATTATTAAAAGAGGTTGATTTATGTATAGAAAAATAGTTATTTTATTATTATCTTTATGTAGTTTATATGCTGAAAAAATTGAGATTAATGCAAAAATTTTTGAAGGTAATAAAGATAGTCAAACTGGGGTATTTAGCAAAGATGTTAGCATAAGGCAAGGTAAAGATTATTTAAATTGTCAAGTATTGACAATAAGAACAAATAAGGATAATAAAATTGCTAGCTATGAAGCACAATATGTAACAAGTTTTTCTATAAGTTTAAATAAAGATAATTTCAAAGGTAAAGCAGATAAGATTGTTTATGATGTAAATAAAAATACTTATGAGCTTATAGGGAATGTTAAAATTACAGAAAATAACAAAGAATTATCAGCAGATTATATTTATATAAACCAAAATGATGGAACATATAAAGTAAAAAGCGATAAAGCTAATAAACCAGTTAAATTAATTTTTGAGATAGCAAAATGAATATAGTAAGTGCAAAATTTTTAATATCTTGTGAAAAATATTTTCAAACACAAGAATATAATTTAGGTGAAATTGCTTTTTTAGGTCGTTCTAATGTAGGTAAAAGCTCTTTAATAAATGCTTTAGCAAATCACAAAGGTCTTGCAAAATCATCTTCAACTCCAGGAAAAACTCAATTAATTAATTTTTTTGAAGTTACATTTGCGGATAAGAACAAATTGATTTTAATAGATTTACCAGGTTTTGGATATGCAAGGGTTTCTAAGGATAAAAAAGCTGCTTGGAACAAGAATTTAAATGAATTTTTACAAAAAAGAAAAGAAATAAAATGCTTTATTCATTTAATAGACTCAAGACACGATGATTTAGATATAGATGAAGGTGTTTATGAATATTTACAAGATTTTATGAATGAAAATCAAGTTTATATAAAGGTTTTTACAAAAATTGATAAATTAAATCAGAGTGAATTTTCAAAGCTAAAATCAAAATATAAAGATGCAATTTATGTATCAAGTGCTAGTAAAAAAGGTATAGATAAATTGCAGGAAAAAATATATGAGTTTATTAAATGAAAGAACGAGTTGGGTTAAGCTATTATATAACAATATTTGTTTTATTTTTTTACCAATTACTATGCTCTATTACATTTTTTTTACCACCTTTACTCGGAGTTTTTTTTGTATTTTTGATTATACATTTTAAAAAAAGTGGTTTTGATAAAACTAGCTTGCTTATTATTTTATATCTATGTCTTATTGAAATAACCCACGGATTAGTGTTATTTAGCACTACAATAGCGTTTTTAATATTTTTTTATTATTTTTATGATAAGTTGATTTACAAGCTTAAAAATAGAGATATTTTGATAATTATTTTTATAATATTTGTATATTTTATAGATATATTTTTAAATTTATTATTTTCTTATTTATTTGAACTAGAAGTGCTTAAATTAAGCAATATTTTTATTTATTATATATGCCTTGAATCTTTATTATCAATTATTTTGTTTAGAGGTATTGTGTGAGATTAAAATTTGTAATTTTTGTAATATTGTCATTTTTTATAATGCTACTTTCTAGGGTATATTGGCTTAGTATTTATAGCAATGATTATTATGAAGAACTAGCACAAAAGAATTCAACCAAAGAAGAATTAATTCCGCCTATTAGAGGGATAATATTAGATAGAAATAATACCCCATTAGCTGTTAATCAGCTCGGATTTTCAATATCTTTAAAACCACATTTAAGTAGTAATTTATTAGATGTAACAACTAATAAAATTCTAAAATGTTTTAGTGATTTAGATATTGATAAAATTATTAAAATATATAAAAGAGAAAATAGCTATTACAATCAAGATGAAATAGAAATTATAGATTTTATAGAGTATGAGAAGATAAATCCTTGTTATTTTGAGCTGAATTTAGATGATAATATATTAATAAAACCAAGTGTTAAAAGACTATATCCATTTAATTCTTTAGCAAGTCATATAATAGGCTATGTGGCAAGGGCAAATGCTGAAGATATGGTAAATAATGATGTCGTAAAAGTTACAAAAAAAATTGGAAAAACAGGCATAGAAAAATATTATGATGATATATTACAAGGCACGCCTGGTAAAAAAGTTACAAAAGTAAATTCTATCAATCAAGAAGTAGAAGAAATTGAGTTTAAAAAACCAATTATGGAAAATGACATAAAACTCACTATTGATATAAGAATGCAGCAATACTTAGATGAATTGTTTAAAAATATTAGTGGTTCAGCAGTTGTTTTAAATATTGAAGATGGCTCAATTGTTGCAGCAGGTTCTTATCCAGAGTATGATTTAAATCCTTTTGTTACTGGAATTTCACAAAACGAATGGGATATGATGATACAAGATTTAGACCACCCATTTACAAATAAGATTATAAATGGTCGTTATCCACCAGGTTCAGTTGTTAAAATGGGCGTAGGCTTATCGTTTTTACAAAGTGGTAAAATAGATACTAATACTACTTTTACTTGTTCTGGTTCTTTTGATTTTGGTGGTAGAAAATTTAGATGCCATAATGTATATGGGCATGGGGTTATGGATTTAAGAACTGCTATTAGGTCAAGTTGTGATGATTATTTTTATAAAGGCAGTTTAAAAGTTGGAATAGCTGATATAAGTGCAAGTTTATATAAGCTTGGATTTGGTAGAAAAACAGATATTGATTTACCACTTGAGAGTGTTGGTATATTACCAAATAAAGTATGGAAAAGTTCAAGATATAACCAGCCTTGGTATCAAGGTGAAACTTTAATTACTAGCATAGGGCAAGGTAATTTCCTAGCAACTCCAATGCAAGTAGCAGTCTATACAGCAAAATTAGCTAGTGGATACGAAATAAAGCCACATTTTGTAGATGAAATAAATAAAGAAAAAGTTGAAATTGTTAAAAAAGATATTTTTACTCAAAGCGAACAACAAGATTTAAAATATATTAGAGCAGCTATGTATGATGTAGCAAATACACCTAAAGGCACAGGATATAAACCTTTATTGGAGAGTAAAATCACATTAGCAGCCAAAACAGGCACAGCGCAAGTTGTAGGGATTTCTCAAAGTGAAAAAAAGCGTATGAAAGAAGAAAATATGGAATATTATACAAGAAGCCACGCTTGGATGAATGCTTATGGACCTTATGAAGAGCCAAAATATGCCGTGGTTGTTTTAGTTGAGCATGGAATGCACGGAGGCGCTACTTCTGGGCCAATTGTTGCAAAAATATTTAATAAATTATTAGAATTAGGCTATATTGATGAGCAATATCAAAAGGGATTTAAAAAACATAAATGATATTTCAAATTCTAAATGTATTAAAGATAAATTATTATGATTAGCCTATTTTTTTGCAAGGATTTATATGTTTAGAGCATTTTATTTATCTAAAAAATGGTTTTTATGGTCTTGGGGCGGGAGTTTGCTTATTTTACTTGCAATTTTTTCTCAAACCTTACTTAATGTACAAATCAACAATTGGTATAAAGATTTTTATAATCTCTTACAAGCAGCACCACAAAATAGCACTTACGAGCAGTTTTTAAGTGGCTTGAGTGATTTTTTATTTATAGCTTTACCTTATATTTTAATAGCTACATTAACAGCGTTTTTTTCTAGGCATTTTGCTTTTGCTTGGAGAGAAGCTATTACATTTGCTTATCTTAAGGCTTGGCGTAAGAATAATGATTATATAGAAGGCTCATCACAGCGTATTCAAGAAGATATATATAGATTTGCAAAAATCGTTGAGAGCTTGGGTGTTGATATTATAAAGGCTTTTATGACCTTGATTGCTTTTTTGCCTATTTTATATACTTTAGGGGCTAATTTAGTTTTGCCTATTTTTAATTTTCAATCAGGTTTAATTATGTGGGCTTTATTAACAAGTGTTGGTGGTCTTATTATATCTTGGTTTGTTGGAATTAAACTTCCTAATCTTGAATATAACAATCAAAAAGCCGAAGCTGCTTTTAGAAAAGAACTAGTTTATGCAGAAAATGACAGAACCAATCACGCATTACCAGAGCAAATGTTTGAGCTTTTTACAGGGCTTAAGTTTAATTATAAAAGATTGTTTTTGCACTATGGATATTTTGATGTTTGGCTATATTTATACGAACAATTTATGGTGATTTTTGCTTATTTGATAGTAGGGCAAAATTTATTCTTAGGAATAATTGCCCTAGGTGTTTTAGTTCAAATCAATAATGCTTTTAGTAGTGTTCGTTCAAGCTTTAGTGTTCTTACTAAAAACTGGACAACTATTACAGAATTAAGAAGTATTCACAAGCGTTTAAAAGAATTTGAAGAGCATATTAATTTTAAAATTAATTCTTAATTTATGTTATTTTGAATTAATTTTATTTGTATAAACTAATGGCATTTTTTAATTTTTAATAAAGGTTATTAATGAATTTTTTACAAAATCAAGCTTTAAAATATACTTGCAATTTTCTTAACAAAGAGCTTAAGTCTAAGTTTAATTTTAAAAATGAAGTTAATTTAGAAAAATCTAAAGATGGTAAAAAGGTAATGTTATATATTCATGTTCCGTTTTGCCATACTTTTTGTCCTTATTGTAGCTTTCACAAATTTGCTTATGATGAAGAATTATGTAAAGAATATTTTAAAACTTTAAGAATTGAATTACAGCAATTTAAGGATTTAGGATACGATTTTAATACACTTTATGTTGGTGGCGGAACTACTTTAATCAATGAAGCAGAACTTATAAAAACACTTAGTTTATGTAAGGATTTATTTAGTATTGAAGAGATTTCTTGTGAGAGTGACCCAAATCATATAAAGCCTGAAGCTTTAAAAGACTTTAAAGGGCTTATTGATAGGCTTAGTTGTGGGGTGCAGAGTTTTGATGATGAAATTTTAAGAAAAGTTAATCGTTTAGAAAAGTTTGGAAATCAAAAAGAATTAGTAAAAAAATTAGAATTAGCTAATGGTATTTTGCCAACTTTTAGTATTGATTTGATTTTTAATTTTCCATCACAAACAAAACAAATGTTAATAAAAGATATTGAATTAGCTAAAAATATTGCTCCATCACAAATTACTTTATATCCACTGATGAAATCTAATCTTACTAAAGAAATAATTGCAGCTAAATTAGGCATAGATAAACAAGATAATGAATATGAATTTTATAAGATAATTTGCGAATACTTTAGTGATTATGAGCAAAATAACTCTTGGAGTTTTTCTAAGGATAGAACTAGTTTTAATGATGAATATGTAAGCACACATCACGAATACATTGGTGCTGGTAGTGGGGCTTTTTCTTTTACAAATAATAAGCTTTTAGTAAATGCTTTTAAATTAGATGATTATAAAGCTAAGGTTTTAGCTGGTAAAAATCAAAAATTAGCTCACATAGATTTTAGTCCTGAAGATAGAATTAATTATATTTTTCTAACAGAGTTTTTTAAGGATAATTTGAATATTAATAATTTTAATTCTAATTATAATTGTGATTTAGAAAAACACTTAGGGCTAAAACTAAAAGCAATGCAGACTATTGGAGCAATTAACATAAATAATGGTATTATTAATAATACTTTTTTTGGTAAATATCTAGCACTTACCTTGATGAAAGAATTTTATATAAATATGGATTTAGTAAGGGCTTATTTTAGAAAGGATTTATAATGAAAAAATATTTATTTTTACTAATAAGCTCAATGCTTTTTGCTAGAGAAAATCCATTTGTGCCTATTGTAAAAATCAATAATCCAAGTCCTATTGAAGAGATAAAGGAATTTAAAAAAACAGCTTTTAGTGTTCCAAGCGATGCTAGAATTTTAAATAAAATGAAACTTATTTATACAAATGTAGATGGGACATTGAAAGAATTTGAATTAGATATTAATGAAGCTCTTGATTGGCATAAAGTTTATATGCTACTTGACGCCCAAGAGCTTACAAACCAAGATAAAGAAGAAGCAAAAACTGAATTAAAAGAAGTTGATAAAATAAAACTTGCATTAAAAAATCAAGAAAATGCTAATGATGACAATTCTAATGTGGAGCAAAATACTACTAAAATTACTGAAGTTAAGAAAGAAGAAAATCAAGAAAATAAAATTAGTAAAACCACAGAATATACACCTTTATCATTAGATATATCAAATAATTTTAAAATAGTTATAGACAAAAGAAATATTTCAATTAAAACAAATAGCGAATTAATTAGGGAATTTAGTTTAAAAAAACCAAATAGAATTGTTATGGATTTTAAAATTAATCCAAGTTTAAAAAATAAATCATTTGAAATAAAAGCTAATTATTTTGATGAAATTTATACTGGAGTTCATAGAAATTTTTATCGTCTTGTAATAAAACTTGATGGTATATATAATTATAATATTGAAAAAAAATCTAAAGAATATTTAATTAAATTACAATAAAAAGGGGTGTTATGAAAAAAATAATTTTTTTAGGTGCTGGATATGCGAACTTATCTTTAATTAAAAGTCTAAGCAAGGAAGATTTAACAAAGGCTGAATTTTTACTAATTAATAATAATTCATATCATTATAAAACTACAGAATTACATAAAATTGCAGCAAATGAGAGTGAAAAAAATATCAAAATTCCTTTAAAAGATATAATTCCTAGTGAAATTGTAATTATTCAAGATAGTGCTATTAAAATTGAAGGAAATAAATTATATTGCAAAAATACTGATTATGATTTTGATGAGATTTATGTAGGTTTAGGTGCTAATAAAAATACTTTTGGTATAGAAGGGCTTGATGAAGCTTATGAAATCGGAACTTATGAAGACGCTTTAAAAACTAAAGAAATTATTTATTCTAATTTAGAAAAATCTGAAAGTATTTATAAAAATATTGTAATTTGTGGAGCTGGTTTTAGTGGTGTTGAATTATGTGCTTCTATAGCTCAAGTTTGCAAAAGCAAAGGAATTGATGCAAAAATTAGCATAGTTGAAGCTATGGATGAGATTTTGCCTATGTATAACAAAGATTTAGCAAAAATAGCAAGAAATTATCTTGAAAAATTAGGCGTAAAAGTTTTAACATCTCATAAAATTATTAAAAAAGTTGGGGATAGATTGTATTTAAACAATGAAGATACTTATATAGATTCAAAAAATATAATCTTTACAGCTGGCGTTAAGGGAAATGAAGTAATTAAAAATAGTGTATTTGAAAATAAAAATAATAGAATATTAGTTAATGAGTTTTTACAAGCGCCAAATTATTCAAATTGCTATATTTTAGGAGATTGTTCTTTAATTATGAATAATGATAGACCATTTGCTCCAACAGCTCAAATAGCTTGCAAGCAAGGTAATTATTTAGCAAGAAGTTTAAGTGCTAGATTAAATAATGAAGAATTTAAAGAAACATTTATTTATAAAGACCAAGGAAGCGTTTGTTCTCTTAGTGAAAAATATGCCGTTGCAAGTATTCAAGGCAAAGATTTTAGTGGATTTTTAGCAAAAGTTCTTAAAAAAATCACAGAATTAAAATGGCAATATAAATTATTTGGATTTAAAGGTCTATAAATTTTTAATTCAAATTCTTTTTAGAATTTGAATTAAATTCTGCAAAAATATTACGAATTTACACACTTTAAAATAAATTACAAAATTACACACAAATCTTACTCTTTATTAAACTTTAAAATCTAATGTTTGCTTAAAAATAAGGAGAAAGAATGGGAGTTTTAGAAAACTTTAAACAAATTGCAGCAATTCCGCATTGTAGTTTTGATGCAGTTAAATTAAAAGATTTTTTAATTAATTATGCAAAATCAAAAGGTTTTGAAGTATTAGTTGATAAGGCTGAAAATATTTTATGCAAAAAGGGAAATCCTAATATATGCTTGCAAAGTCATTATGATATGGTTTGTGTTGGAGATGCACCTAATATAAATATAATAGAAAGTGATGGATTTATTAAAGCAAATAATTCAACCTTAGGTGCTGATAATGGTATAGGAATTGCCATTATGATGGAAGCTATGAATGAGTTTAGCGACCTTGAATGTTTATTTACTGCTAATGAAGAAGTAGGGCTTATAGGTGCAAATAATTTAGAGCTAAAAATTAGTTCAAAACACTTATTAAATCTTGATAGCGAGTGCGTAGATAGAGTAATAATTGGTTGTGCGGCGAGTTTAATGATGAATGTAAATATTAAGCTAAATTATAAAAACCCTAGTAAAAAATATTTATATGAAGCTCATACTAAAGGCTATAAAGGCGGTCATAGTGGGATTGATATTATTAAAAACATTCCTAGTGCTATTAGTGATTTAGCTTTATTTTTATATAAAAACGATGCTGAATTAGTAAGCTTTAGTGGTGGGGAAAGAACTAATAGTATAAGTGTAAATGCTAAGGCTATTTTTTATAGCGACACTGAACTTAAATCTAGTGAAAACATTGAAATAACCAAGCTTGAGAGTAAAGGCGAAAAAGTAATTCAAGAAGATATTTTAAGTCTAATTGCTAGTTATAAACACGGAGTTTGGTCTTATTCAAGGGATTTAAATATAGTAAAAACTAGCGTAAATCTAGCAATCATTAGTCAAAATAATGATGAATTAAAGCTTGAATTATTTGCAAGAAGTGATAATTCAGCAGATTTAGATGAAGTCTTTTATAAAACCAAAGCACATTTTAATAATTACGAAGCAAAACTACTTGCTAAAGATGAGCCTTGGGAGCCTGTGCCAAATGATTTTACTTATGCAGTGCTTAATTCTTTACAAAAATATAATCCAAAAGCTAGTATGAGTAGTATTCACGCAGGGCTTGAGTGCGGAGTGCTAAAAACTAAGCAAAATGAATTATTATGTGCTTCAATAGGTCCAAATATCCTAAGCCCACATAGTATTTATGAAAGATGTGAGATTAGCACAATAGATATTATTAAAAACACAACATTTGATTTAATTAAAAACTACAAATAAAAGGAGATAAAATGAGTTTTCGTATAGAACACGATACAATGGGTGAAGTTAAAGTTCCTGCAGATAAATTGTGGGCAGCACAAACACAAAGAAGTTTAGAGAATTTCAAAATTGGCACAGAAAAAATGCCTGTAGAATTAATCCACGCTTTTGCGCATCTTAAGAAGTCTTTAGCTTTAGTAAATAATGATTTAGGTAAATTAGACAATGTAAAAAAAGATGCAATCGTTAAAGCTTGTGATGAGATTTTAGCTAATAAACATAATGATGAATTCCCACTTGCTATATGGCAAACAGGTTCAGGCACACAAACAAATATGAACCTAAATGAAGTTATAGCAAATCTTGCTACTAAACTTAGCGGAATGGATTTTACTAAAGAAAAAATAGTCCATCCAAACGACCATGTAAATATGAGCCAAAGCTCAAATGACACATTCCCAACTGCAATGCATATAGTTGCAGTTTTAGAAACTGAAAGGACTTTAATTCCTGCATTAGAAATTCTAGAAAAAACACTAGATAAAAAAGCAAAAGAATTTGAAAATATAATTAAAATCGGAAGAACTCACTTGCAAGATGCAACCCCACTTACTTTAGGTCAAGAATTTAGTGGATATGTATATATGTTGCAAAGCTCAAAAAGACATATTTTAAAAGCACTTGAAGATGTAAGAGAGCTAACAATTGGCGGAACAGCTGTTGGAACTGGAATTAATGCTCATCCAGAACTTAGTGAAAAAGTATCAGCAAAATTAAGCGAACTTTTAGGCACTAAATTTATAAGTAGTCCAAACAAATTCCACGGACTTACAAGTCACGATGCTTTAGTATTTTTACACGGAGCATTTAAAGCTCTTGCAGCAAATTTAATGAAAATAGCAAACGATATTAGATGGCTTGCAAGTGGTCCTAGATGTGGTTTAGGAGAGCTTAGTATTCCTGAAAATGAGCCAGGTAGCTCAATTATGCCAGGTAAAGTAAATCCTACTCAAAGTGAAGCTTTAACAATGCTTAGCGTTCAAGTAATGGGAAATGATGCGGCAATTGGTTTTGCAGCTTCTCAAGGTAATTTTGAGCTAAATGTATTTAAGCCTGTGATTATTTATAATTTCTTACAAAGTTTAAGATTATTAGCTGATGGTATGATTAGTTTTAATGATAATTGTGCTATAGGAATTACTCCAAATATTGATAAAATTACTTATAATTTAAATAATTCTTTAATGCTAGTAACTGCATTAAATCCACATATTGGCTATGAAAATGCAGCAAAAGTTGCAAAAAATGCTCACAAAAAAGGAATTAGCCTAAAAGAATCTTGCTTAGAATTAGGCTTAGTTAGTGAAGAAGATTTTGATAAATTTGTAGTTCCTGCAAATATGATTAAGCCAAAATGAGAGAATTACTTTTAGCAATAGAAAGTAGCTGCGATGATTCAAGCATCGCAGTTATTAATGTAAATACTTATGAATGTTTATTTTATGAAAAAATATCTCAAGATGAGCATAATGAATTTGGTGGAGTTGTGCCAGAACTTGCATCAAGGCTACATACTGAAGCTTTACCTAAAATATTAGCTAAAACCAAGCCTTTTTTAAACGAATTAAAGGCAATTGCAGTTACTAATGAGCCAGGATTATCAGTATCTCTTCAAAGTGGAGTTGCAATGGCTAAGGCTTTAAGTGTGGCTTTAAATATACCATTAATTGCGATAAATCATTTAAAAGGTCATATTTGTTCTTTATTTTTAGATAAAGAAATAATGAATGATTTTTTAGTTTTGCTTGTAAGTGGCGGTCATACTATGATACTTGAGATTACTAAAGAATATGATATAAATTTAATAGCAACTACAAGTGATGATAGTTTTGGAGAAAGTTTTGATAAAGTTGCAAAAATGCTAGGACTTGGTTATCCTGGTGGGGTATTTATTGAAGAATTAGCAAAAAATGAAAGCAATAATACTTATGAGTTTTCTTTACCAATCCCAAGTAAAAGTAGGCTTGAGTATTCATTTTCGGGTATTAAAAATCAAGTTAGATTAGCTATTAATGATTGTATAGCAAATAATACTTTAGATACTCAAAAAGCAAATATAGCAGCAGCATTTCAAAGAATTGCTTGTAAGCATATAATTAATAAATTAAACATAGTTTTGCATAATAAAAATTATAAAGCATTAGGCGTAGTTGGTGGTGCAAGTGCTAATTTATTGCTTAGGTCTAAATTAGATGAAATTTGTAAAAAAAACAATATGCAATTATTATTAGCTCCGCTTAAATATTGTTCTGATAATGCTTTAATGATAGCAAGAGCAGGGGTTATTGCATACAAAAATAAAGATTTTGTAAATATAAGTGATGATATAATAAACCCAAAATCAAAAAATTTTAAAAGGCTTTAATTTAATGAAAAAAATATTTTTATGTTTAGGATTATTAGGTAGTTTATTAGCTAAGGATTATGGTAATTATATAAGTATTGATGAAAATGGTAAAAAAACTGCTAGATGGCATATTTATGAAGAAAATAATGAATTATTTGGCAAAGTTGTTAAATTGTTTGAATATGGCGATGATGAACTTTGTAAATCTTGTGAAAAAACTTATGATTATTTTACTTATGCAGAAGATGCTAGAAAGATGAAAATAGTAGGTGCGCCATTGCTTTATAAATTAAAAAAAGATGGTGAAAATTCTTATAAAAGTGGTTATATAATTGACCCAGAAAGTGGTAAATTATATAGAGCAAATGCAACTTTTAAAGATGATAAATTAATTTTAAGAGGATATGTTGGATTTTCTTTAATAGGAAGAAGTCAGACTTGGATTAAGGAAAAATAATGCAAGAGTTATTAACTCTTGCTAAAAGAGCAGCAAGAATTGCTGGAGATGAAATAATTGATATAAAACACCCTTTAATTAATACGAAACCAGATGGAACTTTAGTTAGTTCAGCTGATTTAAAAGCTAATGAAATAATATTTGATATTTTAGGAAATAGTAAAATCAATATATGTTCTGAAGAAAAAATTTTAGATTATGAAAAAAGAAAAAATTCTTTATTTTGGCTAATTGACCCGCTTGATGGCACTAATAATTATTTAAAAAATAGAAAAAATTTTTGTGTTTGCATTAGTCTGATTGAAGATACAAGACCAATTTTAGGTGTAATTTATGATGTTTGTAATAAGAATTTGTATTATTCGGCTAAAAATATGCCAGTTTATAAAAATCAAGAAATTCTAAATAAGGTCAAAAAAGAATCAAATAAAGCTTTAGTATCTTTAAGAAAAGAACAAGAGATAAATAATAGTAAAATTCCATTTAACTACGGATACTCGGCATTAAATATTGGCTCTGCATTAAAGTTTTGTGCTTTATTAGAAGGTGATGCTGATGTATATTTAAGATACGAAAGGCTGAATTCTTGGGATTTAGCAGCAGGAGATTTTTTAATAAATCAAAGTGGTGGATTAATGTTAGGGCTTGATAAACAAAAATTGAATTATAATACGCCCAATTTTTCTTGCAAACCTTTTATAGCGTTTTCAAGTGTATTTAATAAGGATTAATATGAATATTTTTAACACACATAGAATAGTTTTTGAAGGTTCTTCGGTTAGCAAATATTTAAGTGATAATTTAACTTGCATTCAATTTAGTTTAAATGGTGTAATTGATGCGGGATTTTTACCAAAACCAACTGATGATAATTTTATAAAGCATGTTTTTATTTCTCACACTCATTTAGACCATATTTGTGCTATTGCTTTATATGTTGATAATTATTTTTTAAAACTTCAAGATAGTATTTGTATATATGCTAGTAAAGAAAGTATAGATAATCTTAAAGAGCATTTTTTTAACAATAAAATTTGGCCTGATTTTGCAAAGATAAAATTGCCAAATGGTAGTCCTGCTATAGTTTATAAAGAAATTAATGTAGGAGATAAATTATTAATAGATGATATAACAATAGAGCCAGTTAAGAGCTATCATACTGAAGGTAGTTTTGGCTTTATTTTAAGCTATGATAAAGATAGTATATATTTTACTTCAGATACTTATTATCACGATGATATAGTGGAATTAATCAATAAGAGAACTGATATAAGACAAGTAATTGCTGATGTTAGTTTTGATTCAAGTTTAGAAAAATTAGCACAAGATTCAAAACACTTAACTCCAAAATTATTAAAAAAAATACAAGAGCAAGTAAGAGATGATGTGATTTTCCATGTATATCACATTAAATATTGCTTTAAAGATAAAATAGAAGAAGAATTAAGAGAATTTAATATCTTAAAAGATTATGGAATGATTATTAAAAATGGTTCATTTATGCAATTTAATACAAATTATCAAAGTGATATGATAAATGTATTGAAAAGACATAATTTAGACCAAGAACAAAAACTAGAAACCATACTTGAATGCTTTTCTCAAATTTCTAAAAACTCTGATTCTAAAGCCAACCTAAATACCTTAGGCGAAATGGTTAAACAAAACATTCAAGCTGATAGATGTAGTGTATGGTTTATTGATAATGAAAGAAAAGAATATTATACCTTACACGCTGATGGAGTAGGTGAGATTAGAGTTCCTTTTGGTAAAGGAATAGTAGGTCGTGCAATTGAGACAAAAGAAGCTATTTTAGAAAATAATCCAAAAAGCAATCCGTATTTTGATAGCTCAAATGATGAGAGAACAAAATATAGCACTAAATCAATTTTAGCTATGCCTATTTTAAATAGTGAACACGAAGTTATTGGGGTATTCCAAGCTTTAAATAAACTTACAGATATTAATAATAATTTTGATAAAGATGATTTAGATTATCTAAGAATTGCAGCTGATTATTCAGGTAAGATTTATGAAGGAATGAAATTCCAAGAAGATATTTTAAATGCTCAAAAAGATTTAATTTATTCAATAGCTGAAATGGTTGAGAGCAAAAGTGAAGAAACTGGAAATCATGTAAAAAGAGTAGGTAAAATAAGCGAAGCCATAGCAAGACAAATGGGATTAAGTGAAGAAGAAGTAACGCTAATTAGTTATGGTGCTCCAACTCACGATATTGGTAAAATTGGAATTCCTGATGCTATTTTAAATAAACCTGGAAGACTTGATGAAAAAGAATTTAAAACTATGCAAAAACACGCACAAATAGGATATGAAATGTTGCATAGATTTAAAGGCAAAATTATGGAAGCAGCAGCAATCATCGCTCACGAGCATCACGAAAAATATGCAGGTGGCGGTTATCCAATGGGTAAAAAAGGTGATGATATTCATATTTATGCAAGAATTGTTTCTTTAGCTGATGTTTTTGACGCACTTGCAAGTGATAGATGTTATAAAAAAGCTTGGCCACTTGATGAAGTTTGCAAATATATTAGTGATAATTCAGGTTTTCAATTTGACCCTAAAGTGGTTGAAGCATTTTTTGCTTGTAAAGAAGAAATATTTGCAATAAAAGAAAAATATGTTGATAAATATATTGATGATAATTTAATGTGATTGTAATTTGTTGATTTTTTAGATTAATCCAAATTAATTTTTCATTGATTTGGATTAATTATTTGCTTTAATTTAAACTATTAATACTTTTTTAAATAAAATTATTTATAATCGCTCCTTTTTTTAAAATTAGGAGTAATTTAATGTTTTTTAAAAATAATAAAGAAATACAAGACAAGATTATTAAGGAGTTAAAAGATAAAGAAGCTATTTTAAAAGCTATTTATAAAGAAATGGCGATTATAGAATTTGATACTAAAGGAAATATTGTTGATGCAAATGAGCATTTTTTAAAAGCTACAAAATATACACTAGCAGAGATAAAAGGTAAGCATCATAGAATATTTTGTGATAAACATTATGTTAATTCAAGTGATTATTCAATCTTTTGGCAAGAGTTATCAAGAAATATTCCACAAAGTGGTCAGTTTAAAAGATTTGCAAAAGATGGTCAAATAGTTTATTTAGAAGCAAATTATTTACCAATAGTAGATGAGCAAAATCAAGTTTATAAAGTAATTAAGTTTGCTGCTGATATTACAGAACACGAAAATGAATTGTTGGACTTAAAAAACACAATTAATGCGGCAAGTAAGTCTATGGCTTTAATTGAATTCACTCCAAACGGAGAAATACTTGATGCAAATGATAATTTTTTAAATACATTAAATTACAGAAAAAGCGAAATTATAGGCAAACATCATTCTATGTTTTGTGATAGTGAATATGTAAAAAGTAGTGATTATAGAAAATTTTGGGAAGATTTAAGAAGCGGACATTTTCAATCAGGTCAATTTATAAGATATACAAAAGATAATAATCCTGTATATTTAGAAGCAAGTTATAATCCTGTTTATAATGCCGAAGGTAAGGTTTATAAGGTAATTAAATTCGCAAGCGATGTTAGTGAGCAAGTAATAAGAGATTTGAATAAAAATAAAATCGTAAGCGAGTTAGCACAAAAAAATGATGAAAGCACAAATGAAGGTAGTAAAGTTATTGCTAAAACCGTGCAAAATGTCCAAGAAATAGCAGAAATTATGAATGAAAGTAGTGAATTGGTTAATTCGTTAAATACTCAATCAGATGAGATTGTATCTGTTATTCAAACTATTAAAGATATTGCAGAGCAAACTAATTTATTAGCATTAAATGCTGCTATTGAAGCTGCTCGTGCTGGCGAGCATGGTCGTGGTTTTGCTGTGGTTGCTGATGAGGTTAGAAAACTTGCTGAAAGGACTGCAACATCAATTAATGAAATTACTTTAACAATTAATTCTATTAGAAATGTTAGTGCTAATGTTGTTGAGAGTATAAATAAAAGCATAGCTCAAGTAAATGATAGTGTTGTGTTAGCAAATACTGCAAATGAATGTATGAATAAAATCAAACAAAGTTCAGAAGAAGTAGCAAGAGCTATGGAAGAAAATAAATAAATATAATTTGAAATTCTTAGGAATTTCAAATTAGTTTTTTAAATCTTTTTGTAATTCTTTTAAAAAAATTCTCGCAACATCACTTAATTTATCATCAATCCAAATTAACCTTAAATTAGAAGTAATTAATGGGTTTATAGGCTTAAAACATAAATCATCATTAGTGTTAATTAATTTATCAAGAGATAAAGCGTATCCAATATCTTCTTTAACAAAAATTGCAGCATTGTATAATAAATCATAAGTAGCTACTATATTTAGCTTATCTTGATTTTGCCTTAAAACATTTGGCATTTCTTGCGTAAAACCTTGTCTTGATACTATAAGTGGCATTTGAAATAAATCATTTATGCTTATATCTTTTTGCTTAGCGTATTTTGAAGTATTTTTCATAATAATCCCCCAAGTATCACTATGATTTAAATCTAAATAACTAAAATTGCTAATATCAAATTCTTGAACTACAACGGCAAAGTCTATTAAAGAATTTTGTAATTTATTTACCACATTTTCATAGTTTCCACTGAATATATGAAACTTAATATTTTTATTTTGTAGCTTTTTAGCAGTTTTTGCTATTTTGACTATTCCAATTGATTCAGCACAGCCTATATAAACATCTCCACCATTAAAATCTTTTAAATTTTTAAATTCTTGCTCGGTTTTATCAACTAAATCTAAAATATCACAAGCTCTTTTATAAAGCATTTCTCCTTCTTTTGTGAGAATGATTTTATAATTTGTTCTAATGAAAAGTTTTTGCCCTAATTTTGTTTCCAAATCTTTTAATTGTCTTGATAGATTTGGTTGAGTAAGATTTAATTTATTAGCTGCTTTAGTTATATTTTGTAATTTTGCAGATTCTATAAAATATTTTAAAACTCTAATTTCCATAATATTCCTTAGAAATAATTAATTTTTATAATTAATTATATATTATAAGTATTTGATATTTCTTTTAAAAATAAATAAAATTATTTTACTTTTAAAACAAGGAGATTTTTTATGAATAATTTTATTTTTCACAATCCAACTAAGATTTATTTTACTGATGAAGTAGAGCAATCTTTAGAATTTGAATTAAGTAAATATGGTAAAAACATTGTTTTGGTTTATGGTTGCGGCTCGGTGCATAAAAATGGTATTTTTAACCAAATTGTAAAAATACTAGATAAATTAGGCAAAAATGTAGCATATATTGATGGTGTTATGCCAAATCCTACTTTAGAAAAATTAAACTCAGGTGTAAAGATAGCAAGAGAGCATAAAGCTGATTTTTTATTAGCTTTAGGTGGTGGTTCTGTTTGTGATTATACAAAAGCTTTAGCAGTTAGTATAAACTCAAGCGATGATTATTGGGATAGGTATTTTATAAATCAACTTGAGCCAACTTGTGATGTAGTTTCGTTAGGTTGTATTTTAACAATGTGTGGGACAGGCTCTGAAATGAATGGTGGTAGTGTAATTACAAATGAAAAAACTCATCAAAAAATAGGAAAAGTTTTTAATGATAAAAGAGTATTTCCTAAGTTTTCTATATTAAATCCTAAATACACTTTAAGTCTTAGCAAATACCAAATGATAAATGGAATTTATGATGCGTTTAATCATATTTTAGAGCAATATTTTTCAAAAGAAGATGATAATGTGAGCGATTATTTAGCAGAAGGGCTTATGCGTTCAATAATCTCATCAAGCAAAATTGCAAACAAAAATCCTAATGATTATAAGGCTAGAAGTGATATTATGTGGGCAAGTACTCTAGCATTAAATACTATGCTTCATTGTGGTAAAAATGGAGATTGGATGGTTCATATGATAGGTCAGGCTATTGGTGGCTTTACCAATGCAACGCACGGAGCTACTTTAAGTGCTATTAGTTTGGCGTATTATGAATATATAATGCCTTATAATATTGATAAATTTAAAAGGTTTGCTATTAATGTCTGGGATATAAAAGATAATAAAAGCGATGAAGAAATAGCTAAATTAGGACTATTTGCTATGAGAGATTGGATGAGTGAGCTAGATCTTTGTATGAATATAAAAGATTTATTAGTAGATGAAAGCTTGATTGAAGATATTGCTAATAATGTATTCATCTTAAATGGTGGTTATAAGGAGCTTAATAAAGATGAAATTATTCATATACTTAAGAAAAGTTTTTAGCATTTTTATTGGTTTAGGAGCTTTTTGTGTGTTAAATGGATTTAGCAATGATGAAATATATGTTGAAATAAATAATCAAGAATTAAGAATAAAATTAGAAAGCAATTCATCATCAACTGCTCTTTATGAAGTATTACAAAAGTCTGATTTGAATGTTTTAATGAATGATTATGGTGGGTTTGAAAAGGTAGGAAGAATTGATAAAAATCTTCCTACTAATGATAAATATTTTCAAGCTAAAGCACTTGATTTGATTTTATATAATGCTAATAATATAGTAATTTATTATGATAATAATTCTTGGAGTTTTACTAAATTAGGAACAATTTATGGCATTAGTAAAGATGAGTTAAAAAAGCTTTTAGGTAATGGCAAAATTAATGCTAGGTTTTATGTTAAAAATAAGGATTAATTATGATTAAGTATGTAAAAGCAAATTCTATTGAGCATAAACTTATGCTTAAACAAGCTAAAGAAGCTATGAAAATAACTTTTAAAATTAACAATACTTATAATGAACCAGAAGAATTAAATAAATTATTTTCTCAATTAATTGGTAAAGAAGTAGATGAAAGTTTTACTTTATTTCCGCCATTTAATACGGATTGCGGTAAAAATATTTCAGTAGGCAAAAATGTATTTATAAATAGCGGTTGTAAATTTCAAGACCAAGGAGGAATTTATATAGGAAATAATGTTTTAATAGGGCATAATGTAGTATTAGCTACTATAAATCATGATATAAATCCATTTAAACGCTCTGATATGGTATTAAAACCAATAACAATAGAAGATAATGTTTGGATTGGTTCAAATGCCACAATACTTAGCGGAGTAAAAATTAAAAAAGGCTCAATAATAGCAGCTGGTGCGGTGGTTACTAAAGATGTTGAAGAATTTCAAATAGTAGCAGGAGTTCCAGCTAAATTAATTAAAACTATAAAATTAAGCTAATTAATAAATTAGCTTAATAATTTTTCTTGTTGAGTTTTTATGATATTTACAATTGAGCGAATATTATCAATTGTATATGGTAATGGTAGAAAATCTACTTCTTGAATAATTTTTTCAACATTAGGTGTTATTTTATGATTGTTTAATATGAGAATTAATTTAAAGCAATATTCATCTTGTGCTTTTACTAAACGATTTAAATCATATTCATTAAAAGTATTGATTAGATTTGCGTCTAATAAAACAGCTCTATAAGCGCAATTTACCCCATCTTCAATTTTCTCTAAAAGACCATTACTTGATTGGTTTTGAACGCAGTTAATTTCATAGCTTTCAAGATTTGCAGTGATTGTTTTTGATATGTCAATATTGTTATGAACTATTAAAACACTTAATCTATCTTTTGGAGTTACATCTGGTAAATTATTTTCTTTATCATTGATTAGTATTGGGATACTAAGACAGATTGCGTGATTAATTCTTTCATTTGTATCCTTAAAGGCATAACTAGAACCATCAATTTTTTTCATATATCCACTAAATTTATGTAATTGTTCTGAAATAGATAGTTTTTTAGGATTAGTAAAGCTTTTAAATAATTCAGTTTTTTTATCATCAACAACACCACAAACTCCAATATCAACACACAAAAGAGTTCTGTTTTGCATATTATTAATAATCCCAATATCAATAAATATGGTTTCATTTTCTACATTTTGATTAATCAAATCAGCAGCAGCCCAAATAGCATTGATAATATTTGTATAATCTCCATAAAAATACCTATTTGGCATACATTTTTCATTGTTATCGTTTAGATATAGCATATCTTGTCTAACTAAAAATATGTTATTTTTAACACTAGCTTCGTAATTTAGCGTTTTGAAAAAATATAAAAATACTTCTTGTAAATCAAAATATAAAGATGATTTTTCAAAACTTTCACTTTCAAATTCTGCTTCATCGCTAACACTAAACATTTTTACTTTTTTAGTTTTTAATTTCATTTTTAGCTTGTAAATATAAGCTAATAATAAAACTATTAAGCCACCTAAAACTACAAATAAAAGTATTGTATCTTTATCAGAAAAATCTATTTTAGAATCTGCAAATAGATAGGTTGAGATTAAAATTAGTAATAATTTTTTCATATTTTCCTTTCAAATAATAAGCATTGCATCGCCGTATGAGTAAAATTTATATTTATTTTTAATAGCTTCTTCGTAAAGTTTTAAAGTATTTTGCCTACCTATAAAACTAGCTACTAACATAATTAAAGTTGATTTTGGCAAATGAAAATTTGTTAATAAATAATTTTGTCTAATTGGCCTATTAGATGGGTTTAAAAACAAATCACATTCACCACTACTTTTTTTTGTCCTTGCATAATACTCTATTGTTCTTGTAGCAGTTGTGCCAACCCCTAAAATAGGTATATCACTATTAATTAATTTTATTGCTTCATCGCTTAGATTAAAGTATTCGCTATGCATTTTATGTTCTTGTATGTTTTCACATTCTACACTAGCAAAAGTTCCTGCACCAACATGTAAAGTAATATAAGCGCTTTTTTTATCTTTTAGACTATCTAAAACTCTATTCGTAAAATGCAATGACGCAGTAGGTGCTGCAACAGCTCCAATATTTTTAGCAAACACACTTTGATAATTTATCTCATCATCTAAATTATCCATTCTTTTAAGATATGGTGGTAGTGGAATATGTCCGATTTTTTCGCTAATTGTTAAAACTTCATCGGTTTTTAAAACTTCATTGTTTTTGCAAAATTTCACAATTCTGGTGCCATCTGCGTTTAGCTTTAATATTTTTGCGTTTAAATTATCTTGAAAAATTAAAATATCATCTTCTTTAACTTTACCCCTAATTTGCACTAAAAACTCATCATTTGCTAGAATTTTATTTATAAATAATTCACATTTTGCACCACTAATTTTATTGCCATAAAATCTAGCTTTAAATACTTTAGTATCATTAAAAATCAAAGCACATTCAGGCAAAAAATTAGCTAATTCATAAAATACACTATGAGTAATTTTTCCACTATTTTTTTCATACACTAATAGTTTTGCACTATCAGCAGGATTTGCAGGGTATTTTGCTATTAATTCTTCTGGCAAATCATAATCATAAGAACTTAGTAAATTATCAAGCATTTTTATCTTCTAATAATTCTTTTTCATCATCTTCGCTATCTATATCAGGGTCAGCTGGATTTACTACTTTAGCAATATAAATTGAAATAGCATAAAGCCCAATTAAAGGAATTGCCATTAAAAATTGCGAAAATACATCAGGCGGGGTCATAATTGCTGCAAATATAAAAATAACTAATATAGCAACTCTGAAATTTCTAATAAGAGTTTTTTCAGTTACAAGACCAATTTTTGCTAAGAAAAATATAGCAACAGGTAATTCATATCCTAGTCCAAATGCAATTACTAATTTTGTAAAAAAGCTCACATATTCAGAAATTGAAGGCATAGCCTTATATTCTCCGCCGCTAAAATTGATTAAAAAATCAAAAGCAATAGGAACTACTAAATAATAACAAAACGCTGCACCAATCAAAAACATAATAGTAGCGCTAAATACAAAAGGCACTACAAATCTTTTTTCATTTTCATATAAACCTGGTTCAACAAATTTCCAAGCTTGCCACAAAATTATAGGCAATGCTACAAGAAATGCTGCAAATAAAGACACTTGCATAGCAGTGAAGAAATTCTCTTGTGGTTTATAAAATATAATTTCAGAGCCTTCAGGCAATACATTCATAAGTGGAACACAAATAAAATGCAGTATTGGTTTCCAAAATACAAAACATACAAAAAAAGCTAAAATCAAAGCAACTACACTAATAAATAATCTTTTTCTAAGTTCAACTAAATGTGGTTTTAATTCTTCAAACATTTTCGCTCTTTTCTTTTAAAAATTGTTCTCTTTTGCTAAGTTGCTTTTCTTCTGTATTTATATTTTTTTCTTCTGTAGAATTTGAATTTTGATTTGAGTTTTCTGTATTTTTTACACTATCAATAGTGCTATTTAAAGCATTTTGTGCGTCTTTTTCAAAATCACTTAAAGTATTTTTAATCTCATCAAATTCTTCAAAGCTTAGTTTTTTTCTGATACTATCATTTGCTTTTGTGATTTCTTCTTTATATTTTCTAGCTTCATCTTTTAATTCGCTAATATTGATTTCGTTTTCTATACTTGATTTAGCTTCGTTAATTTGTTTTTTAACAGCCTTTAATAATTTTGCGATTTCAACTATAGTGCTAGGTAGTTTTTCAGGTCCTAAAACCAAAACAGCAACTATTAAAATAATAACAATTTCCATAAAACTCATAATAAAACTCTTTTAGATAATTTTTTGCTGAATTTATCTAATTTTTTTTAATCGTTAGTTTAAATTAAGTTTTGCTACTTAATCTTTTTAAAGTTATATTTAGTTATATTTAATTAATATATTTACTAATTATTAAATTATTTTAAAGGGATAAAATATGAAAATTAGTTCAAATAATTATAACTTACCATTACAAAAGCCAAATAATAATCAAGCATTAGTTCAAGGAAGACTTGAAAATAAAGAAAATGCAAAAAGATATGATGATTTTATTAAAATGTTTTACCCCGATACTCACGATAGCTTGGATTTTAATTACCCAACTAATAGCAATGAAGCAAAAATTCAAAGTATGGTTATTTATATGTTACTTGAACATCAAGATGCTTTATATGGCGATATGTATACGAATACAATTTATGAAAGAGCCTTTAGTTCTGAAGCAAATCAAGATGTGCAAAAAGATTTAAAAGATTTTTTAAAGGAGCATTCTGATAGCTTAGGAGATTATAAATGGGATCAAGATGTAATAATAGCAAAGCTATTTAATGCAAGAAATATTAGCGAAGATGAGTTCAAACAAAGGTATCTAGCAAGAATTGATGAGATAAAGCAAGGCAAAGAGCATGAAAGTATCCAAAATAGTGAAAATATTCAAGATAGCAAAAATCCAAAGCCAAGTGATGAAATATCTAGCATAAATGAAAATGATGAAAAAGTTGAAGATAAAAAAGACAAAACCGAAGATAAAAAACCATTCGAAGCCATAGAAGTAAAAGGCACAAGCACTCGTGAAAGTATGGAAGAAATACTTAGCAAAATTAATATTCAAAATATCAAAGATGAAAGAGATTTATTAGCTATTTTAATGGCATATAAAGATAGCGAGAATTTGTATGATAAAAGGGTTTAAAATAAAGGAAAGTTATAAAATTGTTAAAATGAATATAGATTAATATTTTATATAAATAAGAATTAAAGCTAAAAATTTTATAAAAGAGTTTAGATATAAATTAAATATCTATTAATATTTTTTTAAACCTACCGATATAGAAAAATAACGGGGGTTTAAAATGCAAATAACAAATAACAATTATATAAATTATCAAACAAATATTAAAAATCAAATTCCAACCACTCAAACTCCTAAAGATAATATAAAAGAGCAAGTTATGAATTTATTAAAAGATGTTCCACAAGATGAATGTGGAACTTATGAGCCAAATAATACGCAAAGAATACTTTTGGGTGTAAATAAATCTAAGCATCCAGAGCTTCACGCTATGCTTGAAAGCGAGTTTATGGAAGGTATGCTTTTTTATGGAATGAATAAAAAAGAGCGAGAAGATTGGATAGAAACGGGTAAAAAAGTTGGCGCTGAAGAAATGGTAAAAGTGATTAATTCTTTACACCCTGCATTTTTCAACGAAAACGATGACAAAAAGGCTCTTTCTAAGCTAGACGCTTTACAAATAAATACAAAAGCTAATAATATTTATAATCAAGCATTTATTAAAAACGATTTAAAACTTTTAGAGTTTTTAAAGCAAAACGAGATTGTGGGCGTTAGATTTGCTACTAATGATACAAATTTTGGAGATACTAGCGTGCCTGAGTTTTATCTAAGCAGATTTTCTCAAGGCAATATAAAGCTAGGAGATGTTTTTTGTGGGAGCGGTGGCTTTATGGATAGGCTTATGGATTTATTTGCTCTTGATGATTTAGATGAATTTAAAATCGGTTATTTGGCTTTACAAATAGAAGTTGATTTATACAAAGAGCAAAATGGTTATGAAAAACATTTTGGAGAGAAATATTTACAAGAAAATTCCGAAAAAGATGAGAATATAAAAAGAAAACCCATAGAAGTAAAAGGCACAAGTACTCGTGAAAGTATGGAAGAAATACTTAGCAAAATTAATATTCAAAATATTAAAGATGAAAGAGATTTATTAGCTATTTTAATGGCATACAAAGATAGCGAGAATTTATATGATAAAATAGTTTAAAATAAAGGAATAATTATGAAAATAAATTCTTATTCAACATATCAAATAACTAATATAAGCAAAAAAGAAACAAATAACGAGATTAAAAAAGTAGACAATAAAGCAGATGATAAAAAGGTAGGAGTTGTTTTAGGATACGGAATTGATAAAGATGGCTTTTTTACAAGTGATTTTAACAAAGCTGCGGGTATTCCGGATAATTATAAAATCCACAGCGATAGTTTAAAATCTTTAGTAGAACATAATGAAAATGCAATATCACTTTATAAAATTTGTAAATCAATTGATATAGCAAAAAGCGTTGGTAATGCTTATAATGTTGTAAGACAAGTTGTAGGAGATGAATTTTTAAACTCAAACGATAGTTTTTCTAAAGATACTTTGTCAAACACCCCACATTTATATGAAATGAGAAAAAGCACCTTAGAAGTTACTCAAATATTTGATAATGATGACAAATTTAATAATTATTTTAAATCTAAAGAGTTTTCTAATGTTTTTTCAAAGCACAAAGACACATACTCATTATCAACCATTTTTGGTGCAGATGGTAATGTTTTTAATTATTATGAAACACGAGATGATAATATTTACGCTAAATGGCTTAGAAACTCTGCTTCAGTTTGCTGGAATCCACATGAAGAACATTATAAAACTGAAAACAGCGAATACACAAAAGGTGGCTTACTAATTGCAGCTCTTAGTAGTAATTATTTTTTGGTAGAAGGTGAGCGAACTGATTATGCCAAGCAAATAGGAGAGGATAGATTTACTCCTATGGATAGGTTAAATTATGGAGCTTTGCCAAAAGAACTTAGCTCATTAAAATTACAAAATGTAGATGGGTTTGATGGTAAAGAATTTGAAAGTATTATGAAGCGATATCAAAAATTATTATATGAAATGCTAAGTGGTAAAAATCTAAAAGCTCCTAAAGATATAGATAATTACGAAACATTTGAAGAGTTTTTGCAAGTGGCTTTACAATACAGCCAAAAAAATATAAGTTTATTTGATATGAAAGTATAAGGATTTGTTATGATGGTTAATGGAGTAAATAATTTTTCAAATACTTATATGAATAATCAAAGCAAAGTTAATAAACCTTATTATGAAGATGGAAAGGCTAGTTTAGAATATCTAAAACTTGCTCAGCAAAAGCTAGAAAACGATCCAACTTACAATCCTTTTAATGATAGAAATTTAGATAAAAGTGAAATACTTAATCTAGCTTTATTTGGAGCATTAGACCCTGATATTGTAGAACAAAGAAAAATAGAATGGGAAAATACTCCAGACATTGATCCAGAAGAATTGGTAAAAACTCTAAATAAACTTTTTAAAAATTTAGATAAATTAACTTCAGATAGCATAAGTAATGAAGAAAAAAATAAATTAATGAAAAGTATTTTTTCTAATACAGATGAAGATTTAAAAATATCACAATCTAAAGAAGAAATTAAACAAGAAGAAAAAAAAGAACAAACTAAAGAAAAACCTTACGAAGCCATAGAAGTAAAAGGCATAAGCACTCGTGAAAGTATGGAAGAAATACTTAGTAAAATGGATATTCAAAATATCAAAGATGAAAGAGATTTATTAGCTATATTTTTAGCCTATAAAAATGGCGAGAATTTATATGATAAAAGGGTTTAAAATAAAAGAATTTAAAAATCTTAATTTTTATCAAAAGAGTAAAAAATGAAAATTAATTTTAATGATTTAAATCTAAGAAATTGGAATGACGCTTATAAAGATTATCAAAAAGCAAAAACACCACAAGAAGAAAGCAAGTATTTAAAAGAATTAACCGATATTGCTTTATTTAAAGGTCAAGATAATATCCAAGAAAGCAATAATGCAAGTAGCAACAATGTATCAACAAATATTAGTGATATTTCTATATTTTATGTTTATATGCGTGATTTTGGCTATGCTAGACTTCATCCTGAAATGTTTATTTCTAAGCTTTTTCAAAACGATGATGAGGCAAAGGATATTAAGGCATTTTTAAAAAAAAATGCCTTAAACAACGATTATACTGCTAATTATGATTATGAGATTAAAGAACTTTTTGCAAGTGATATTAGCGTGAATGAATTTAAGCAAAAATATTTAAAGCGTATAAACGAGCTTAAGCAAGAAAATCTAAAAGATAATATAGAAGAAACTAGCGAAGAACTTAAAAAAGATGAGTTTAAACCCATAGAAGTAAAAAGTGATAATATTCGTGAAAGTATGGAAGAGATTTTAAACAAATTAAATAAAACTGAAATCAAAAATGAAAGAGATTTATTGGCTATATTTTTAGCCTATAAAAATGGCGAGAATTTATACGATAAAAAAGTTTAGATTAAAAGAATTTAAAATCGTAAAATTAGCATAATTTTAAAACTAATCAAAAATTATTATATGTATTTATAAGCTAAGGAGTTTAATAAAATTAAGGCTTAAAAACTTAAACCCTAATTGTATTTTCAAAATTTTTTAAAATATAATTGTTTTATTACCTGCAATAAATACTTTATCATCAAACACTTTTTCAAGGGCATTTCTTAGCACTAGAGTTTCTATTTTTTTACCTGCTTTTCTTAAATCTTTTGAATTATAAGTGTGATTTACTCTAACTATGTCTTGAAAAATGATAGGTCCTTCATCTAAATTATCCGTTACAAAATGCGCACTTGCTCCTATGATTTTAACCCCACGCTCATAAGCTTGTAGATATGGATTTGCACCGATAAATGCAGGTAAAAAAGAATGATGGATATTGATGATTTTATCTTTAAAAGTATTTACAAAATTTGGGCTTAAAATCCGCATATATTTTGCTAATACTATATAATCAACATTGTATTTTTTAATCTCTTGAATTATATCTTGCTCGTAAAGTTCTTTATCTTTGCTAGTATCAATTAGGCTAAAATCTATATCAAATCTTTTCACAAAATCGCTTAAATCGTGATTTGCCATAACTTTTAAGATATTCGCATTTAGTTCATCTTCATAGTTTGCAAGTAGCAAATCACCTAAACAATGAAGCTCTTTTGAAGCTAGGATTATTATGTTTTTCTTTCTTTTTGGGCTAAATGTGATTTGTGCGTCTGTTAAAATCTGTTTTAAATTATTTATAAAATCATCTTTTACACTCTCACTTGAGCTTAAAATCGCTAGAAAATAAAAAGAATTTGTATCGCTATTTACAAATTCATTATTGCTTTCTATATTAAATCCTGCCTTATAAATCTCATTTGAGATAATAGCCACAAGCCCTTTTTTATCAGGGCAAGTGATTTTTAAGATATATTCATTCATAATTTATCCTATGTTATTTAATTCAGCTTTTATTTCATTTAATTCATTTTCAGCTTTTTGCATAGCAATTTTGTTTTGTTCTACAACTTGTGCTGGTGCGTTAGCTACGAATTTTTCATTGCTTAGCATTTTGTTTAGCTTTTCGTATTCTGCTAGAACTTTTTTATATCTATTTTCTAACTTAGCTTTCATTTCATCAAGTGCTTTGCTATCTACAAAAATAGCGGTTTTTAGGTTCGTGCTAACATTTACGCTAAAGCTTTCTTTAGGATTTTCATCTTGGCTTAATTCTCCTACTTTAGCTAATTTTGCTATTAGTTTTAGATAATATTCATCAAATTTATGTTCGCTTATAATTTGTGCCGGAGCGTTTTTATCAGTAATATTTGCTGTTTTTTTGATACTTCTTAGGCTATTAATCGCTTCTTTACAAAGCTCGTAGTTTTTGATAATTTGCTCTTCAGTGGTTGAAATCTCATTTATTTTAGGATATTTTTCTACCATAATTGAGCCGTTTTCAAAAATACTTGTGCTGCCTAATTTATGATATAAATAATCACTAATAAACGGCATAAATGGACTAAGTAATTTCATAGCGTTTAAAAATACGCTCGCAAGCTCATCTATACTACTCTCATCAGCCTTGCTAAACTCAATTCCATAATCACAAAACTCATCCCATAAAAACTTATAAATATTCATAGCAGCATCATTAAATCTATATTCATCTAAGTTTTTGCGAGTTTCATTTACGCATTTTTGAAATTCTGCGTTCATATAAATACCTAGTGTTGTTTTATAGCTACCTAGTATCTTATAATCCTTACCTTTAAGTAGTAAGAAATTTACCGCATTATAAAGCTTATTTGTGAAGTTACGAACTAAAATCATTCTATCTTCACTCATTCTAATATCTCTTCCTTGAACGGCTAAAAGTGCTAAAGTAAAGCGTAGTATGTCAGCACTATATTTATCAATGCTATCAAGTGGGTCAATTACATTGCCTTTGCTTTTACTCATTTTTTGCCCGTTTTCATCTTTTACAAGTGCGTGAAGATAAATGTCTTTAAATGGGATTTCGCCTAGCTCATTTTCACTTTGAAATAACATTCTGCATACCCAGAAAAAGAGTATATCAAAACCTGTAATTAAAAGTGAGTTTGGATAAAAGTCTTTTATATCACTTTCATTCCATAAAGTGCCTTTACCAAAATCGCCGTTGTTATAACCTAGAGTTGAAAACGCCCAAAGCCCCGAGCTAAACCAAGTATCAAGCACATCTTTATCTTGAGTGATACTATCGCAGCCACATTTTTCACATTTTTCTACCTTGTTTTCGCTTACATGAATATGTTCGCACTCATCACAATAATAAACAGGAATTTGATGTCCCCACCAAAGTTGTCTGCTGATACACCAAGGGCGTAATTCTCTTAGCCAAGCATTAAAGCTATTTATCCAATGAGCTGGATAAAACTTAGCATCACCATTATTTACCTTTTCTATAACTTTTGTTGCGATATCAGTTTTTACAAACCATTGTTTAGAAATATACGGCTCAACGATATTTTTACAACGATAACAATGTCCAACTTGATTTACATAATCTTCAATTTTTTCAATAAAGCCTAATTCGTTTAGTTTATCAACTACTATTTTTCTAGCCTCAAGTCTTTCAAGCCCTTTAAACTCAGCACAATGCTCGTTTAAAATTCCATTTTCATCAAAAATAGTTAAAAACTCTAGATTATGTCTAAGTCCTACTTCATAGTCATTATTATCGTGAGCTGGTGTTACTTTTACAATTCCTGTTCCAAAGCTCATATCAACATGGCTATCAGCTATGATTTTTATTTTACGATTTATAATAGGCAGCGTAACTTCTTTACCAACTAAGTGCTTATATCTTTCATCTTCTGGATTTATCATTACAGCAGTATCGCCAAAATAAGTCTCAGGTCTAGTAGTTGCAACTACTAAATAATCCTTATCATTTAAAAAATATCTTATATGATAAAGTTTGCCTTTATTTTCTTCATATTCAACCTCAATATCACTTAATGCTCCATCTTTAGTACACCAGTTTATCATTCTGTTATTTTGCTCTATTAAGCCTTTATTATAAAGGTCCACAAAAGCTTTTTTAACAGCATTTTGAAGCCCTTCATCCATAGTAAAACGAAGTCTTGAGAATGCTGGAGTAATGCCTAGTGCTTGCATTTGCTTAACTATAGCTCCACCGCTTTGCTCTTTCCATTCCCATACTTTTTCTATGAATTTTTCACGGCCTAATTCTTCTTTTTTAATCCCTTTTGCTAATAGTTGCTTTTCAACTACATTTTGAGTAGCAATGCCTGCGTGATCTAAGCCTGGTTGATAAAGCACCTTAAAGCCATCCATTCTTTTATATCTTGTAATAATGTCTTGCAAGGTAAATGTAAGTGCGTGTCCTATATGTAAAACACCTGTAACATTTGGCGGTGGCATCATAATTGCAAAGTTTTTGCCATTTTCTTGAATGTTTTTATTTCCATCTATTTCAAAATAGCCTTTTTGTTTGCAAAATTCATAATAATCTTTTTCAATTTCTTTTGGATTGTAAAAATCGCTCATAAATAATCCTTAAATTAGTGTTTTTTGCCATTTTATTAATTTTTGCTTATTTTTAGGTTATTTTGCTAGACTTTTTGGCTTTTAATTTAATTTGTGGAGATGTTTTGAATAGATTAAATGATGAACAATTTGCGGCGGTTAATACTAGTTTAGGTAGTAATTTAATAATAGCAAGTGCAGGAACAGGAAAGACAAGCACAATAGTTGCAAGGATAGAAAAATTATTAAATGATGGTGCTAAAGCAAATAGCATTATGCTACTTACATTTACAAACAAAGCCGCTCGTGAAATGATAGCAAGACTTGAAAAAAAACTCGGCTCAAGCAAGATAAAAGGCATTGTAAGTGGGACATTTCACGCAATTAGTCTTGAATATCTTAAAAAGCATAAAAATATTCAGCTTAAGCGAAATAGTGAATTAAGAGCCTTGTTAAAAAGTATTTACGAAAAATATTCTCCTAATAAAGATGATTTGTTTGATTATTCATATTTAGCCGATATTTATTCAAGGTTTAATAATACTAATTTAGTTGATGATTTTCGTGGATATTTAAAGGCTAATTATGAAGAGCAAGGCGATAATATTAATTTTTATTGCAAAGTTTTAAGCGAATACGAAGAGCAAAAAAAAGCTCATAATTATTATGATTTTGATGATTTATTGCTAAATGCTAAGGATTTTTTCACAAATGATTATAAAAATGAGCCTTTTTATGAAGTTTTAGTAGATGAATATCAAGATACAAATAATCTTCAAAGTGCGATTTTAGACGCAATCCCTAAAAAATCTCTTTTTTGTGTAGGAGATTATGACCAAAGCATTTATGCATTTAATGGGGCAAATATAGAAATAATAGGAAGTTTTAAAGACAGATATAAAAATGCTAAAATTTATTCACTCAATAAAAATTATAGAAGCGTTAGTAATATTTTAGAATTTGCAAATAGGGTTATTACAAAAAACGAAAGGCTATATCCAAAAGAGCTAATCGTAACTAGAAAAGAAGCTACAAAACCTATTAAATTACATAGTTTTAATCTAGCCAACGAACAATATGAATTCATTGCCAATGATATTTTAAGCAAACTTGAAGCAAATAATAGAGCTGATATTGCAGTGATTTATCGCAATAATTCAAGTGGTGATTTAATGGAAAGAAGCCTAAAGCAAAAGGGCATTAAAATAGCTAGAAAAGGTGGCAGTAGTTTTTATGAATTAAAAGAAATAAATACTCTTATAAATCTAGCTAATTTAACTAATAAAAATAGTGATATTTTAAGCTTTTTAGGAATTTTATTAGAGAGTAAAGGTGTTGGAAATGCTAAGGTAAATATTATTTATAAAGCATTTTTAGAATTAGGAAATGGCTCTTTATTAGAAGGTATTTTAAGACCTATTAAAAAAGATAATTACGATTTTTTAGCTAAAAGTGATGAAGCTTTTGGTCTGTTTGCAAGCACTCAAAATCAAGCTAAGCAAAGTGAGTTTAGCTTTTTAGCAACAGAGTTTAAAAATAATCCTGTTTTATTGTTAAAAGAATTAAAATTTGACAATGTAACCTTTCTTGAAGAGCTTTATAAATTCTTAAAAGAAAATGAAAATATTGATAATCCTAGCGTTTTATTAAATAATGCTTATTCATCTAAGATTTTTAGCTTGATTATCAATAATCTTGCAGCTAAGCGTTCTTTTAAAGGTGCAAAAATAGTCAATGAGATAAAAGAGCAAAAGCTAGAAAATATTAAAAATAATTGTAAATATATTTTAGACGATGCGAAAAACTATAATACTTTTAAAGAATTTTATGAAAAAACTATTTTAAATATTGATTATGAAAATACTAAAGGAGTTCAGCTTTTAACCGTTCATGCTAGTAAAGGTTTAGAATTTGAAATTGTTTATTTGATTGACTTAGCGCAAGGTAGGTTTCCAAATCTAAAGCTTAGCAAAAGTGCTGGGGGCATTGATGAAGAGCGAAGATTATTTTATGTAGCACTTACAAGAGCAAAAGATGAGCTTATTATGAGCTGGGCTAAAAGGCAAAAAGAAGATGATAAAACAGATGCAATACGCTCAATTTTTATTGATGAAGGTAAGAAAAATTAAAAGAATTTAAATCTTATTTTAAATTCTTTATTTTTTTAGCATAATTTTTAATTCTTATAGAATTAAGTATCACACAAATTGAGCTAAGCGACATAAAAATGCTAGCAATTAATGGATTTATAAGCCCCATAAAAGCTAGTGGAATGCTAATTATATTGTATAAAAAGCTTAATGCTAGGTTTGTTTTTATTAGTCTATAAGTTCTTTTTGCTAATAAATGAGAGTTTTTAATGCCTATTAATTTATTATCAAGCATAATTATATCACTTGAATTAAGGGCTAAATTAGTAGCGTTTTTAAAGCTAATTGATACTAATGCTAATTTTAAAGCTAGTGCGTCATTTATGCCATCACCTACCATTAAGACTTTATTATTTTTACTAAGATTTTGAATTATTTTAAGCTTATCTTCGGGCAAGCATTCACTGTATAAATCATCAATTTGTAGTTCTTTTGCTATTTTTTCGCAAGGCTTTTGCTTATCTCCTGATAGCATTATTACTTTTATATTTTGCTTTTTAAAATAATTTATTAGCTCTAAAGCATCATCATTTAATTGATTAGAAAATACAAAATGCTCTAAAATCTCATCATTTTTAGCAAAAAACATTTCAGTTTCGTTTTTAGAATTTGCTTTAATGTTGTGATTATTTAATAATTTTGCAGAGCCTAGATAGTATTTATCATTTTCAAATTCTGCAATCACTCCTAAGCCGCTTAATTGCGTGAGCTTAAAGTCTTTTAAACTAGGTTTAGTATCTTTTATATATTCATTTAGCGAACTTGCTATGAAGTGATTATTTTTATCTAAAATTGCTTTTAAAATGCTTTTTTCATAATCATTTAGATTTATTTGGCTTAATAATTCTAATTTTGATTTTGTTAAAACCCCAGTTTTATCAAATACAGCTATGTCAATTTTACTAAGATTTTCAATATAATTTGAGTTTTTAAATAATACTTTAAGCTTTAAAGCTTCGTGTAAGCATAAAAGATTTCCAACAGGAGCGCTAAGTGCAAGAGCGCAAGGACAAGCAATAATTAATAAACTAACGCTTCTAATAATTGCTTCTTGAATATCGCTCATATTATATAAAAAGCACAAAAACGCAATGCTAAAAATCGCATAACAAAAATAAACACCAATTTTATCAGTTAGTTTTTCTAGGTTTGATTTTTTAGTTTTATTTAGTAATTTTGCAAGTTTATTAATATAGCTATCTTGAAAAGTGCAATTTGCTATGTAATCAAAACTAGCACATTCAACCACACTAGCGCTTTTTATAAAATCTCCTTGCTTAATATCAACTAATTCGCTCTCACCTGTAATAGCACTTAGATTTAATCTAGCTTGTAAGCTTTTACAAGTGCCATCTATTAAGATTTTATCTCCTAAAAATACTCTAATTACATCATCTTTTTTTATTTTAGTAACGCTTATTTTTTCTATTTTGTCATTTTTAACAATATTTACACTAGCGTTTAATAAATCACTTAAAAAATCAATATTTTCTAAAGCTTGTTTATATGATAATTGTTCTAAAAATCTACCTATAAAAACAAAGCAAATTATCATAGCTACGCTATCAAAATACACATAAGAAAGTCTTGCAAACATAGCATAAATACTATAAATATAAACCAAACTAGCCCCAAAAGTAACTAAACAATCCATATTTAAAATCTTATTTTTTAAAGCAGAAATTGCGCTCTTAAACATAGATGAAGCACTATAAAAAAGCACAGGAGTGCATAAAACAAATTCAGCAAAATTAATAATATCTTGAACGCTTTGCTCCATACTAGAAAAATACCCAGCATATCTTGCGATACTAAGCCACATAATATTCATAACACAAGCAATTGCTACAATTAGTTTTGAATAAAACTCAATATGAGTTCTTTTAGCTTTCATTGTTGTATTTGGATTGTAAGCTAGTGGGATATAGCCTAGAGATATTATTATATTTAATATATCTTTTGCTTTAGTTTTATTAGGATTATATTCTATACTTGCTCTTTTTGTTTGATAATTTATATTAATTTCTAATACACCTTCATTTTTAAGCAGCATTTTTTCAATAAGCCATACACAAGCTGCGCAATGTAAATTATCTATTAAAATTAAAATTTTTTCATAATTATTTTCTTTTTCTATGAAAAAAGAGTTCTCATCATAAGAAATTTGCTCATTAATTTTAGATAAATTTGAAGCATTTTTATAAAAATCTTCTAAATTATTTTCGTTTATGAGATTAAAAACATTTTTACAACCATTACAGCAAAATGCGTTATTGCCTTGAAAAATCATACTATTTTTATCAAAATCTATTTTACAATGAGAGCACTTCAAGATAATTTCCTTTAATTTTATTGACAATTTTATTTTTAATTTATAAAATAATTTTTAATACTTCGTTTTTTACAAATAAGGAAATCAATGGATAAAGATATACAAACAGAACAAAAGCAAGATAAAAAAAATCAAAAAAAGCATATTCCAGTAGATGGATATAAAATAGAAGAATTAAAACTACTAACTCTTGAAAAACTAATAGAAATCGCAAACGAAGCTGGTGTTGAAAATCCGATGGAATTTAGAAGACAAGAGCTTATGTTTGAAATATTAAAAGCTCAAACAAAAAAAGGTGGCTTTATACTCTTTACAGGTATTTTAGAGATTAACCAAGAAGGTTACGGCTTTTTAAGAGCTATGGATGCGAATTTAAGTGATAGTGCAAACGATGCTTATGTTAGTAATTCACAGATTAAAAAATTTGCTTTAAGAGTGGGCGATATCGTAACAGGTCAAGTAAGAGAGCCAAGAGAACAAGAAAAATATTATGCACTTTTGAAAATTGAAGCGATTAATTATTTGCCTTTAGCAGAAGCTAAAAAAAGAGCTTTATTTGATAACTTAACTCCAATTTTTCCAACAGAAAAATTACAACTTGAATACGATCCTTTAAAGCTAACGGGTAGGGTGCTTGATTTATTCACACCTATTGGAAAAGGTCAGCGTGGATTAATAGTAGCACCACCTAGAACAGGAAAAACTGAATTAATGAAAGAATTAGCAACTGCAATTGCTAAAAATCATCCTGAAAGCCAACTAATAGTGCTTTTAATTGATGAGCGACCTGAAGAAGTAACTGATATGCAAAGATGTGTAAAAGGTGAAGTTTTTAGCTCTACATTTGATCAACCTGCATTAAATCATGTGCGTGTGGCTGAACTTGTGATTGAAAAAGCTAAGCGTTTAGTAGAAATGGGTAAAGATGTAATAATCTTACTCGATAGCATCACAAGACTTGCTCGTGCTTATAATACTGCAACTCCTAGTAGTGGTAAGGTTTTAAGTGGTGGTGTTGATGCAAATGCACTTCATAAGCCAAAAAGATTTTTTGGAGCTGCTAGAAATATTGAGCATGGTGGAAGCTTAACAATAGTTGCAACTGCTTTAATTGATACGGGTTCAAGAATGGATGATGTGATTTTTGAAGAATTTAAAGGAACAGGAAATAGTGAAATCGTTCTTGATAGAAATATTTCAGATAGAAGAATATATCCAGCTATAAATATTACAAAGAGTGGAACGAGAAAAGAAGAATTATTGCAAGGGCCAATTAACTTACCTAAGATTTGGGCAATTCGTTCAGCTATGAATTCTATGGAAGATGTAGAAGCGCTTAAATTTTTATATGCAAAAATGCTAAAAACTCAAAATAATGAAGAATTATTGTCAGGATTAAATGAATAATATGCAAAATTTATCACTTAAATATCGTCCAAAAAATTACGATGATTTAGTAGGGCAAAGTGCTGTTAGTAAGAGTTTAAAATATGCACTAGATAGTAAAAACATAGCTAATGCTTATCTTTTTTCTGGTCTTCGCGGGAGTGGAAAGACTAGCTCTGCTAGGATATTAGCAAAAGCACTAAATTGTGAGCGTGGGATTAGCTCAAAACCTTGCGGAATGTGTGCTAGTTGCGTTAGTAATGATGGAATAGATATTTATGAGCTTGATGCGGCTAGTAATCGTGGTATTGATAGTATTCAAGATTTAATAGAAAATACAAAATATGCACCACTTCATTCAAGATTTAAGATTTTTATAATTGATGAAGTGCATATGCTTACTCGTGAAGCCTTTAATGCGCTTTTAAAAACACTTGAAGAACCACCTAGTCATGTTAAATTTATTTTAGCAACAACCGATGTGCATAAATTACCAGCTACTATTTTAAGCAGGGTTTTACATTTTAGATTTAAAAAAATTCCTTTACAAGATATTGTAAGTAGAATGGAATTTATATTAGCAAATGAGCAAATTCCTTATGAAAAAGAAGCTTTAACTCTTATTGCTAGAAGCGGTGGCGGGTCTTTAAGAGATAGTCTTACTTTATTAGAGCAAGGCATAATTTATTCTCAAAGAAAACTTAATAAAGAAAGCATAGCTTTAATGCTAGGTTTAATAGAGCCAAATATTATAAAGCAATTTTTTGCTGATGTTTTAAGCTCAAATGATAATGGTATTTTTAGATTTTTAGAACTTGCTAAATCTTATGAAGCAAGTGTAGTAATTGATGAGATGAGTTCTTTTTTAAAAGATAGTTTTGCTAATAAAAATCCAAATTTTTCTTTAATTTTATACGATAGATTTTTTCATATTTTAGCAAAGGCTAAAAATATGACAAAGATTAGCGATGATGATGAATTTATTTTATACATTTTAGCATTTATGCTAAAAGACGCTACAAAATTAAAAAGTATAGATGAAGATTTAAAAGTAGAAAATATAAATAAAAACGAGCAAGATTACTTAAATTTTGTAACTATGATTGCTAAAAGAGATTATAAATTAGGAGAAATATTTAAAGAATGTGCTTCTTTTGTGAGTTTTGATGGTAGTGAATTTTGTATTAAAATCAACCCTAAAAACGAAGAAGATAAGCAGTATTTTAAACAATATTACACAAGCGTTGTAAAGAATGTATTTGCTAGTATCTTTAATGATGCAAAATTAGTTTTAATTAGCGATTTAACGAAACAAAATGTAAAAAATGAAGCAATAAAAGAAGAAAGTAATTATCCTAAAATAAATAATACTAATTTTGAAAATAATTCAAGTAAGAATTTAAAACAGGAATTTCAAAATAATTACAATACTTATGAAGAAGAGATTAAATATCCTGAGTATCAAAGCGATGATTTTTTAGATTCTAATATGGCTTTTGAAGATGAAGATAATATTTATGAAATACCAGATGATATTTTAGAGCAATACGAACCTGAACTTCAAAATATTTTATTTGAATCATTAGTAAAAATTAAAATAGAAAATGATACTTTAGAATTACATGTAATGCCGCCTTATAATGAGAAAGAAAAGGCTATTTTAAGAGATAATATTAAAAATGTTTTAGCTAAATGTAGTACGTTTTTTAAAACTAAAAATGCAAAAATAATCAACGCAGAGCTAGATAAAAAAAAACTTCATTAGAAACTAAACCTAATGAGTTTAATAAAGAGCAAGATTTTAATATATCTAGGCATTTAGGTGAATTAGAATTATCTAAATTTGTAATAGAGCCAGATTTTCAAAGTAGTATTGATTTAGAAAATAAGGCTAATGAGTTTAATAAAGAGCAAGATTTTAATATATCTAGGCATTTAGGTGAATTAGAATTATCTAAATTTGTAATAGAGCCTGAAAATATTGAAGAAAAAAATATAAATTTAGAAATAGAGCATTTAAAGTTAAGTAAAGAACAATTAGAAATTAGGAAAAAATTAGATTTAATTACGAATGCTTTAGGGCCTTTAAGTGAAAATAGACCTTGAAAAATAATGTTAATTTGATATAATCACGACTTTACTTTTCTTGGGGCTGACTAGGTTTCGACAGGATTAGTAAGGGATTAGCTGCATGCCGTGTTGCTACGTTAAACGCTAAATTAAAATTAAACGCAAACAAAAAAGAATTAGCTCCTGCTTACGCTTACGCTGCGTAAGTTCAGTTGAGCCCTGCGATGCTTAAAGCTTGTAATAGCATTAGCGGGTCATCATTCAAGCTAGTTTAAAGTTTTGGCTAGACTTTAAATAAAATAAAAGCCTTAGTTTTTGCTAAAGTCGTAAGCTGCACTTGGCAAAAATGAAATAAAGCAGCCTACTAAGCATGTAGACGCTGGTTTTGAGCTAGTTTTGGACTGGAGTTCAAATCTCCACAGCTCCACCATTCTTATTTTTTATCATCTTTTTTTTGTTAAAATCAAACAAGTACTTTAAATAATTTAACTTTTTTAATGTTAAAGCTTTAAAAGAATATAAATAGTTTTAGATATCAAATGATTATTGGGTTTAAATGTAAATTATAAAAATATAAAGTATTAAAATGGTTTAATAATGTTTAGTTTAACAAATATTATTACCTATAAAATCCTAAGTATTTTTTATATAAATGATATATTTTACAAGAAAAATAAAATATTTTAATTTTGTAATTTGCCACTTGCAAAGTTCTAAGAGCTTCTTTAAAAATTTCATCAGCTAAAACAGCGTCTTGGTATTGTTTACTTTTTTTAGCTTGAAGACATAAAAAATCATGAATTACTACTGCTGATAAGTATTCTGGAGAATTTGGTGGAAAGAAACTCCAAAATATTCTAGGTATATTTGCTCCATTTGTAACAAATCCCTTTGGTATTATGATGGTTTGATTTTTGCTTTCATATTTATATTCAAAAGCTAATTCAAATTTATTTTTATCTATTGGTTTTACTATAACTCTTGTCATTTTACTCTAAAGACTGCAAAAATATATCTTTTGCATGAATATATGTTGTATCAAAGACTTTTATATTTTTAAAATCATTTTCGTTAATTAATAGTGCAATTTCAGTGCAAGCTAATAAAATTCCTTCAATATTATGTTTATTTATAATATTTATGAAAGTTTCTTTACTATTTTGTTTGATAACATTAAAGCAAAGTTCATTGAAAATAATATCATTAATAGTATTTATATCACTATTATTTGTGGTAATTACATTTATTCCTTTTAACTCTTTTTTATAAAAGTCTTCTTGCATAGTGTATTTAGTGCCTAGTAATAAAATATTTTTTATATTATTATGATTTAATTCTTTAAGGCTTGAATGGGCTATATGAATAAATCTAGCTTTTAAATCTTTTTGCAAATCATTTGCAATTTTATGCATAGTATTTGTACAAAGTGCAATTATGTTTGCTCCAGCCTTTTCTAATCTTTTTGCTTCTTTATTTAATAATTCTCCTGCTTTTTGCCATTCGTTATTATGTTGAAGTTCTTCAATCTCATCAAAATCTACGCTTGATATTAAAATCTTTGCACGAGATAAAGAATTGTGATGAGCTTGGCTAAATTCATTTATTAATTTATAATAAGTTATTGTACTAGCATAGCTCATCCCACCGATTAGGCCTATCATATTAACCTCTTATTGCGGCATTGATTAAGTCTATAAAACCATCTACATTAAGACTAGCTCCACCTACCAAAACTCCATCGCAAAGTCTTTTAATATCAGCGATATTGCTAGAATTTACACTACCACCATATAAAATACTTTGCTTAGTTTTTGAGCGTAAAAAGCTCATAATATTTTCAATATCTTCTAATTTTGCAGCACTTTTACCAATACTATAAATTGGCTCATAAGCTAATATTAATTTATCATATTGTAAATCTATTTTATTTAGTTGTTTGTTTAAAAAATCTATGCTTTTATTTTGTTCGTAAGTAGAGTAATCTTCTCCTATGCAATAAATAATTTTTAAATCATTTTCAGCGCAAAATTCAAATTTTTTTGCCAGAAATTCATCTGTTTCGCCTAAATTTCTTCTTTCACAATGTCCTAAAATAATTGTTTTAATTCCAAATTCTAGCAAATGATCTAGTCCAATTTCTCCAGTAAAAGCTCCACTATGAGTTGGATATATATTTTGGGCAGCTTGAATGAAACTAAATTCACTATCAATAAATGAAGTTGCACTTGGAGCTACAATTACTTCAAGATTAGTAAAATCACTAAATCTTAAATAAGCATTAAGTTTTTTAGCGTATTCAGCAAAACCTTTTCTAGTATGATTACATTTAAAATTTGCGGCAATTATCATTAATATTCTTCCTTTAATATAAGTGGTTTAATAGCAGGTAATTCTTTACCTTCAATTAGTTCTAAACTAGCACCACCGCCAGTAGAGATAAAACTAAAATCATCAGCATCTCCTGCACGATTAATAACATCAGCAGTGTCTCCACCACCAGCAACGCTAGTAGCATAAGAATCGCTTATATAATGGCTCATTTTAAAGCTACCTTTTGAGAATTTATCAAACTCAAATACCCCCATAGGTCCATTCCACCATATAGTTTGAGCGTCACTTAAAATTTCTTTAAATAAAATTGAGCTAGCAGGTCCAATATCAAGCCCCATCCAACCATTTGGTATTTCTTGAACGCTTACTTTCTTTACTACACTATCATTTGAAAAGCTTTGTGCAGCAAGAACATCAACAGGTAAATATAACTTAACGCCTAGTTCTTTTGCAGTTTGCATAATTTGTTTAGCATCTTCAATTAGTTCTTCTTCTACAATTGAATTTCCTATATTTAATCCGTTTGCTTTAAGGAAAGTAAAAGCCATTCCGCCACCAATTATTATCTTATCAACTTTAGGAAGTAGATTGTGTAAAGCTTGTAATTTTCCACTAACTTTACTACCACCAACAACAGCAACAAAAGGTCTAGCAGGAGATTTTAATAAATCTTGTGCGAAATTAAATTCTTTTTGTAATAAAAACCCAGCGCAAATTTCTTTTGCAAATCTAGTAATTGCTTCTACACTTGAATGTGCTCTATGGCAAACTCCAAAAGCATCATTACAATACACATCACACATTGAAGCTAAATTCTTAGCCAAATCTTCATCGTTTTTTGTTTCACCTTTTATAAATCTTAAATTCTCTAGTAGTAAAATTTCACCTTTTTTTAAGTTTTTAGCTTTGTTTTGAGCGTCTTCTCCGATTATATCGTTTGCCATTATAACTTCAGTTCCAAGAAGTTTTGATAATCTTTTTGCAACTGGCTTTAAAGAATATTTATCACTTATTTCTTTTGGTCTACCCAAATGACTTGCAAGAATCACTCTAGCATCATTGTCAAGGCAATATTTAATAGTTGGAATTGCAGATTTTATTCTTCTATCATCACTAATGTTTCCAAATTCATCTTGTGGGACATTAAAATCACATCTAATAAAAACACATTTATTTACTAAATCTACATCTTTTATGGAAATTAAAGGCATATTATTTCTCCTTGCTAATATATTGAGCTAATCTATTTAATTGATATGAATATCCGTATTCATTATCATACCAAGCTAGAACTTTTACAAAATCTTCATCAATTATTTGAGTTAAATCAGGGACAAATATACATCCATAAGTGCTAGTGCAAAAATCACTTGAAACGCAGCAATCGTAATCAATTGCTAGAATTTCATTCATTGTTTTACTTGCTTTTATAAAAGTTTCATTTATTTCATCTTTTGTAGTTTTTTTATCTAACAATAAAGTTAAATCAAGCATTGATACATTTGCTAAGCTAGTTCTAACACTTTGACCATCAACTTTACCTAAAAGGTTAGGTATAACTTTACCTATTGATTTTGCTGCACCTGTGCTTGATGGGACTAGATTTAGTGCTGCTGCGCGACCCCTTCTAATGTCTTTAGGGCATTTTGTATCACATAGTTCTTGAGTTGCTGTATATGCGTGAATTGTATTCATTAAAGCTTTTTTAATACCGAAATTTTCATCTAAAACTTTTGCCATTGGTGCAAGGCAGTTTGTTGTGCAGCTTGCATTTGAAATAATAGCTTCGCCATTATATTTAGTGTGATTTACATCCATTACAAACATAGGTGTATTATCTTTTGGTGGTGCTGACATAATTACTTGTTTAATACCATTATCTAAATATGCTTTAGTTTTTTCTTGTGTTAAAAATGCTCCCGTGCATTCAAAAACTAAACTAGCTCCATATTTAGCAAAATCAATATTTTCAATTTCTCTACTTCTAATTATTTGAATTCTTTTATTTCCTACTATTAAAATATCTTCTCCATCATTGTCAATTTCTTGATTGAAATTCCCATGAACACTATCGTATTTTAGAAGGTATTTAATACTTTTCATATCCCACGAGCAATTTATTGCTACTAAATTCATTTTGTTTTCATTAAGAATTATTCTACTAAGACATCTACCAATCCTACCAAATCCATTAATCGCTACATTTACTCCCATTTTTAACCCTTTATTTAAAAAATTTGAGATAATACTAATAAAAAAAGGTTAAGAGATTTTGAAAATAGCAATTTTTGGTGGTAGTTTTGACCCAGTTCATTTAGGTCATGAAAAAGTAGTAAAAGCAGCTTTAGATACATTAGATATTGATAAATTAATAATATTGCCAACATATATTAGTTTATTTAAAAATAATTTTAATGCTAGTCCAGAACTTAGATTAAAATGGCTAAAGAGTGTATTTGTTGAAAGTGATAAATTATTAATAAGTGATTATGAAATATCTCAAAATGAGCCAGTTCCTAGTTTTAAGAGTGTTATGTATTTTAAAAATTTACTAAATTCTAGCTTAATTTATTTTATAATAGGGGCTGATCATTTAAAAACTTTACATAAATGGCATAATTTTGATGAATTATCTAAAAATGTCATTTTTGTTATAGCTAGTAGGGATAATATTTTTATACCAGATAATTATTTAAGACTTGAAATAAATGAAGATATTTCTTCAAGTTTTATAAGAAATAATTTGATTTTGGAAAAAGTAAATCCTAAAATTAAAGATGAAGTAAAAGAATTTTATAAAGGAAAGTAATGAATAGAAATGAAGATATTATTAAGCTTTTAGATGAAAAAAAAGCAGAGAATGTTGAGTTGATTAATATTAAAGGAAGTGAATATTTTGTAGATGAAGTAATTATTGCAACTATGATTTCTACTAAACAATCTTTTGCAATAATTGAAGATATTAAAGAATTGTTAAAAAAACATAATAGTAAAGTTTATTATGAAGAATGCACTGATGATTGGAGTGTTCTTGATTTAGGAGATTGTTTAATTCATTTAATGAGCCCTGCTTATAGAGATAGATATCAGATTGAAAAATTCTTACTTGAGTTTAAGCGTTAAAAATTTTTTTGTAGTATCGCGTTTATCAATTAAGGAGAAATCATTATGGCTAAAAGAATTTTAATTAAGTTTTCAGGTGAAGCTTTGGCTGGAAAGCAAGGCTTTGGAATAGATACTCATATTTTAAAGTTTATTGCAGGACAAATTAAACAATTAGTAGATGCTGGAACTCAAGTAGGAATTGTTATTGGTGGTGGTAATATTATTCGTGGAGTTAGTGCTGCTAAAGATGGGATAATTAAGCGTGTTAGTGGCGATCATATGGGAATGTTATCTACCGTGATAAACTCGATTGCTATGCAAGAAGCGTTAGAAGGTTGTGGAATTAGTGTAAGAGTTCAGAGTGCTATTCAAATGGAAGCTTTTTGCGAAACTTATATTATGAGAAGAGCGCAAAGACATTTAGAAAAAGGTAGAGTTGTAATTTTTGCAGCAGGAACAGGTAATCCATTTTTTACTACTGATACTGCAGCAGTTTTAAGAGCTATTGAAATTAATGCTGAAATGATTATTAAAGCAACAAAAGTTAATGGTGTATATGATAAAGACCCTATGAAATTTGAAGATGCAAAAAGATATAATGAATTAAGTTACGAACTTGCTATGGGCGATGATATTAAGGTAATGGACGATACAGCAATAGCACTTGCTAAGGATAATAAATTACCAATAGTAGTTTGCAATATGTTTGAAGAAGGTAATATTTTAAAAATTATTAAAGATGATTTTAGCAATTGCTCAATCGTAAAAAATTAATTAAAAGGAATAAAATGAGAACTGAACAAGTAGCAGCAAAAGCATTAGAAAAAGTAGGAAATGATAGATATATTCTATCTTTAATAGTAGCTAAAAGAGCTAGAGAATTAAGTGATGGTGCTGAACCTTTAGTAAAAGTTGAAAAAGGAAAAATGAAATTTACTGATATAGCAATGTTAGAAGTTGCTGAAGAAAAAATTATATTTGATGGTGTAATAAACGAATAAAAAAATGAAAAATATTCTAAGTTTTGAAACATTATTGGAAGACATTAAGCATTGTAATGATTTAAATAAAGCACGGGAATTATTGTATTCACTTTTTTCAAGCACTCCTATGCTTGAAAAAGCTTTAGATTTTTGTATAAAATCACATGAAGGACAATTTAGAAAAAGTGGAGAACCTTATTCTATTCATCCTATTTTAGTTGCGTGTTTTGTAGCTTTCTTTTCAAAAGATGAAAGTATGATTTTAGCAGCACTTTTGCACGATGTTGTAGAAGATACCGAATGCACTCAGGAAGAACTTGTAAAAATGTTCGGACATTCTGTGGGTATTTTAGTTGAAGGTATGACTAAAATAGTTGAGATTAGGGGAGATAATTTAGCTAGTTCAGAATCAAACGAAAAACTTAGAAAATCAGCAATGACTTTTAGAAATATGTTAATGGTTAGCATTGAAGATAGTAGGGTATTGCTTGTTAAATTATGTGATAGATTGCATAATATGCTAACTCTTGATGCGTTAAGAGAAGCAAAACAAAAAAGAATAGCTGAAGAAACTCTAATGGTATATGCACCAATTGCACATAGGTTAGGAATTTCTAGTATTAAAAATTACTTAGAAGATTTGAGCTTTAAATATCTAATGCCAGTAGAATTTAAAGAAATAGCAGATTATTTAAAGGCAAATAATGTGCAATTACAATTAACATTAAATGATTTTATTGAAAAAATAATTAATTTAATGCGTGATAATGGATATATTGAAGATGTAGATTTTAAAATAGAAAAAAGAATAAAACATGTATATTCTATTTTTTTAAAAATGCAAAGAAAAGGCGTTAGTATTGAAGAAGTGCTTGATTTATTGGGGATTAGAATTTTAGTAAAAGATGTTAAAGATTGTTATATAGTTTTGGGGCTTTTACATGTGCATTTTAATCCACTTGCTTCAAGATTTAAAGACTATATTGCCTTACCTAAGCAAAATGGTTACCAAACAATCCATACTACTTTATTTGACGCGCAATCAATAATAGAAGCACAAATTAGAACATATAAAATGCACGAAACTGCAGAACTTGGAATTGCAGCACATTGGAAATATAAAAATGATAAAGAAGACTATAAAGCTGATTGGGTAAATGATATAGCAACCAATAGTTCTTTAGAAGAAAAAGACAATGATTTAGCATTTTATGAATACGCAAAAGATAGTTTATATGTTGAAGATATTGCGGTTTATTCTCCAAAAGGAGAGATTTTTACATTACCTAGAGGTTCGACTGCTCTTGATTTTGCTTTTGAAGTTCATTCACAAATTGGTCTTAAAGCAAGTCACGCTTATATAAACAGAGTAAAATCTCCATTGCTTACAAGTCTTAAAAATGGGGATATTGTAAGAATTGAGATAGATGATAACGCAAAACCAAGATGTTCTTGGCTTGATAGTGTGGTTACTGCTAGAGCTAAAGCTATGATTAAATCACATTGTAAACAAAGAATTTCAAGTATAGACCAAAAAGCTGGGTTAAGAATTTTGCAAACTATTTTTAGCGCTGATGAAGACAAAATAAATACTTGGATTGCAAATGAAAAATTATCAAAAAATGTTAAAAAATGCACTACAGATAATATTACTTTAAGTAAGGTTATAGATAGTCTTAAAAAATATTCAAAAAGAATTTGGCTAGTTAAAAATTATGATTTAAAAAAACAAAGAATAGAAAATCTTGTTGTATATTCAAACTACAAAATAAATAATGTGGATTTTGATTATTGTTGTAACCCAAAAAGAGGTGATGATATAGTTGCTTTTAAACATAATCATTCTGTTACAATTCATAATAAATTATGTGAAAGAGCAAGTAAATTAATGGAAGATTCTAAAGAAGAAATGGTGCTAATTAAATGGTCTAAGCATGCTCCTAAAAATTATAAAATGATTTTTTCTTTAGAGAATAAAAAAGGCACATTATTAGCATTATTAACAGAATTACTAAAACTACAAATCAATGTTAATAGTATTAATATTACAAAAAATGCTGATAGTTTATTGGAGTATTTTGAAATAGTTTTTGAAGTACCTGATAATCAAAATATAGAAATAGCAAAAGAAAAAATCAAAACAAAATGTAAAATCTATGAGTTTATATCATTAAAAGACGCTTATAGTGAATAAAGGATAAAGATGAATTTGAATGAAATTTATAATGATTTAGAACGCGGTGTATCAGAATTTATTGATTTAGAAAAAATTAAGAATTTGATTAAAAATTACTATGAAAAGGGCGAAGTATTTTATGTAAAAGCTGGATTTGACCCAACTGCACCTGATTTACATTTAGGTCATAGTGTTATTTTAAACAAAATGAGATTTTTACAAAATCATGGTGCTATAGTTCAATTCCTAATAGGAGATTTCACTGCTCAAATAGGTGATCCAACAGGCAAAAGTGCTACTAGAAAACAATTAAGCAAGGAAGAAGTTTTAAAAAATGCAAAAACTTATGAAGAGCAAGTTTTTAAAATTTTAGATAAAGAAAAAACTGAATTAAAATTTAATTCAACTTGGCTTAATGCTTTAGGAGCAGTTGGCATAGTTGAACTTACATCAACTTTTAGTGTAGCTAGAATGCTTGAGAGAGATGATTTTACGAAAAGATTTAAAGAACAAAGCCCTATATCAATTAGCGAATTTTTATATCCACTTTTACAAGGTTATGATAGCGTTGCGTTAAAATGTGATATTGAAATGGGTGGAACTGACCAAAAATTTAATTTATTAATGGGTAGAACATTACAAAGAACTTATAATACAGGTAAAGAACAAGGTATTATAATGTTACCACTTTTAGTAGGTCTTGATGGTGTTAATAAAATGAGTAAGAGTTTGGGTAATTATATCGGAGTTAGTGAAGAACCAAATTCTATGTATGCAAAATTACTTAGTATAAGTGATGAATTAATGAAAGAATATTACAATCTTTTAAGCTTTAAAACCACAAAAGAAATTAATGATATTTTTGACAATATTAAAAACAATACTCTACATCCAAAGGTTGCTAAAGAAAATTTAGCTTTAGAAATAGTTGAGAGATTTTGGGGTAAAGATTTAGCAATTAATGCGAAAAATGAGTTTGATAATATTCATAGTAAAAATGAAATTCCAAGTGATATTGCGGAGTTTAATTTTAATGAAGAACAATGGATTGTAAAACTAATGCAAGATACTAATTTAGCAAGTTCAGGCAGTGAAGCAAGAAGAGCTATAAAAGCTAATTCTGTAAGTGTTAATGGAGAAAAAATTAGCGATGAACAACTAAAATTAAGCAATGGTGAATTTATAATTCAAGTTGGAAAAAGAAAATTTGCAAAAGTAATAATAAAAGGATAATAATGAGCTTACCAGAATTAAAAATAAGAAATTTTACATTAAAAGTGCCGGTATTTCAAGGAGGTATGGGACTTGGAATAAGTTGGGATAAATTAGCTGGTAATGTTAGTTTAAATGGAGCTTTAGGTATTATTAGTTCGGTTGGAACTGGGTTTTATGAAAATAGAGCACATATTAACAAAGAACTAAATGGCAAACCTTATGGAAGTGAGAATTTTTATTCTACAAAAGGACTTAATGCTGTAATTACTAATGCTAGAAAAATCTGCAACGACTCACCATTAGGCTGTAATATAATGCACGCGTCAAACGAATATGAAAGAATAGTAAAAGACGCTTGCAATGTCGGTTTTAATGCAATTATTAGTGGTGCAGGATTACCTACAAATTTGCCAGAATTTACTAAAGACTTTCCTGATGTTGCATTAATTCCTATTGTATCATCAGCAAAAGCTCTTAAAATAATTTGTAAAAGATGGACTCAAAGATACGATAGATTGCCTGATGCAGTTGTTCTTGAAGGGCCTTTAAGTGGTGGTCATCAAGGATTTACATACGAGCAATGTATAGACCCAAATTACCAATTAGAAAAATTAATTCCTGAAGTAAGAGCTGAACTTAATGAATGGGGAGATAATATTCCTTTAATTGCAGCTGGTGGAATTTGGAATAAAAATGACATTTTAAATGCTATTAGTTTAGGTGCAAATGGGGTTCAAATGGGAACAAGATTTATAGGAACTTATGAATGTGATGCTGCACTTGAATTTAAACAAGTATTATTAGATGCTAAAAAAGAAGATATAGAATTGCTAAAAAGTCCTGTTGGCTATCCTGCTCGTGGTATTAGAACAAACCTTCAAAAAATGATAGAAGAAGGCACTGCTCCTAAAATTTCTTGTATAGCAAATTGTGTTGCACCATGTGAGCGTGGTAGGGGCGCTAAAAAGGTAGGATATTGTATTGCCGAAAGACTTTATGATGCTTATAGTGGAAAAAAGGAAAGTGGATTATTTTTTACAGGTGCTAATGGATATAGATTAAATAAGTTAATTAGTGTTAAAGAGTTGATTGAAAAATTAGTTAATGGTGAAGATGAATAAAATCTTACTATTATTACTAAGCGTTGTTTTGTTTGCTAGTAGTTTAAATGAAGAATTTGTTAATTTTGATAAGAGTTTTTTATTATCTAGCAAAACAGAACAATTAGCAATTCATCAGAGATTAAAAACTATATATATTAAAAGTATAATTTCTGATGATATTGATACCAAAAAAGAAGTTTTAAAAAGAATTATTTTAAGTTCAAAAACATTAAAACTTGATTCATCTACATATCAAAAAGAATTACAAGATTTAGGCATTAATCCTAATAAGATTTCATTTAATAACATAAATAATACTGATGCAAAAAAGACTAAAGATATAGCTAAAGAGCAAAAATCAATTAATACTCAAAATACCAAAACACAAAATACTAAAACTACAACAAATACTTTAAATTCTAAAAATATAAATAGTCAAAATAAGCCAGAAACAAAACAAGAAGAAGTAAAAAAAACTTATATAACTAAAATTAATAAGGCAAATAACACAATAGAAATATCATTAAAAGGAGAATTTGATAATAATATAAAAAGTATTATCTATAATACAAAAGAATTAAAAAATAAAATATTGGAATTTAATGCTGCTTTAGATATAGGAAAACAAAATTTCATAGATAAAAATTATGAAGTAAGTTTAGTTCAATTCAATCCGGAAAAAGTAAGATTTGTCTTAAGGTCAAAATCTGATTTGAAATTAGATTATAAGATTGATAATAATGTTTTACTCATTACTATAGATGGTAATTTGCAAGAGCAAAATAAGCAAGAAAATACTACTCAAATAAAAAAATCTTTAGTTGAAGATAAAAAAGAATTAGATAATAATACTAAAGTAAATAATAATGCAAAAAACGCTACTACTAACGATAAAAACAAACAAGAAAGTAATATAAATACGAAGCTAGATAGTAATGATAATGCTGCAAATAATATTGCAAATGATAAAAGCAAAAAACCTATAACAATTACAAAAGCCGTTAAAAAAGATAATGGGGTTTTATTGACTTTAAACAACTCTTTATCAAATGATGATATTAAAACTTTTAGCTATAACAACAATCAAATTTTAGAATTTGACGCAGTTTTAAATGGTGGTAGGAAAAATTATGATTTTAAAACATACTCTATTAGTGTTTTACAATTTAATCCTAAAAAGGTAAGAGTGGTTTTATACTCTAAGAATACTAAAAAAATATTTTTTAATATAAATAATAATTCTTTAGAAGTAAGCACTGATGAGATTAGTGAAAAAGTTGAAGTTGGATTTAAAAAATCAAATTTATTAATTACTTTAGACGCAGGTCATGGTGGAAAAGATGTAGGTGCAACTGCTTTTGGCAGATATGAGAAAAACATTACTCTATCAATAGTTCTAAAATTAGAAAAAGCTCTAAAAAGCAAAGGGTATAAAGTATTTTTAACAAGAAAAAAAGATGTTTATATAAATCTAAGAGATAGAACTAAAATGGCAAATGATAAAAAAAGTGATTTATTTATAAGTATTCACGCAAATTCTATCGGGGATAAGACAAAATTTGATAAAATATATGGAATTGAGACATATTTTCTCTCTCCAGCTAGAAGCGAAAGAAGTAAAAACGCAGCTGCAATAGAAAATAAAAGTGATATTGAAGAGATGAATTATTTTTCTAAACAAACTTTTTTGAATTTTTTAAATAGAGAAAAAATTATTTCATCTAATAAGTTAGCTATTGATATACAAGGTGGTATTTTAAATAATATACCTAAGGGATATTTAAAGCGAGATGGTGGCGTAAAAGAAGCTCCTTTTTGGGTTTTAGTTGGTGCTTTAATGCCTGCTGTTTTGATTGAAGTTGGCTATATATCACATCCTATTGAAGGTAAAAATATCGCAGATAGTGCTTATCAGGATTATTTGGTAAATGGTATTGTAAATGGAATTGAGAGTTATTTTGTTAAAAATAAATAAGGAAGTTTTATGAAAAAGGCGAATTGGATTTTAAAAAATGATGAGATTTTTTCTTTAGATTTTGATGATTTTTATTACAACATAAAAGAACCTTTAAAAGAAAGAAATGGAATTTATATAGATAATGCTTTTAGTAACGCATTTAATAAATTAACTATTTTAGAACTTGGTTTTGGATTGGGTTTAAATTTCTTTTTAAGTGCAAAAAGAGCTATTGATTTAGGCATAAAACTCCATTATGTAGCGATTGAAAATTATTACCAAAGTATTGATGATATAAGATATTTTTGTAATAAATTTGGTATAGAGTTAAATAATAATTTTATTAATGATTACCCACCTTGTAAAGATGGAATTTATAGAATAGAATTTGATGGTGTTGTTCTTGACTTAGTATTTCAAGATGTAAATATTGCTTTAAAAGATTTAGATTTTTTAGCTGATGTTGTATATGCTGATGGTTTTTCTCCTAATAAAAATAAAGAAATGTTTTCTAAAGAGACTTTAAAATATGTCAAAAAGCTATTAAAATTAACTGGTAAATTGGTTAGTTATAGTTCAAATTCTGATTTTAAAAAATCTTTAATTGAATTAGGATTTGAAATACACGATATTAATTTGGGAATAAAAAGAGAAAGCACTCTTGCTATATTAAAACATAAAGATTTACAAGATGATATAGAAGGATATTTTCATAAAAATTATTTAGAAGTTAATAATATAGCAATTATTGGTGGTGGTATTGCAGGCGCTACAATAGCTTATGAACTATCAAAGTTAGGTAAAACTATTAGTGTATTTGAGCAAAGCCATACTTTAGCAAACGAAGGAAGTGGAAATAAAATAGGGTTATTAACAGCATTAATTCAAAATCCATCAAGTTTGTTAGGAGAATTTAGTCAGTTTTCGTTTTGGCATAGCTCAAAATTTTATAAAAAATTAGGCTATAACTTAGAAGGGATATTAGAGCACGCATATACTGATGAATTAAGAGAAAGATTTAAACTACAAAAGGATAATCCATTAATTAAATTACATTTTGATTTTGCATATTTAAAAGATGGTGGGACATTAGAACCCTGTAAATTAGTTCCTAAAATTTTTGCAAAATCCAATACTAGGATATTTTTAAATTATAAACTAAATAGTTTTAGAGAATTTTATGATAGAGTTGAGCTTGATTTTGATAATAAGACTATGATTTTTGATGCTGTAATATTTGCTAGTGGTGCATATTCTAAAGAAATCTTTAGTAATTTACCATTATCAGTAGTAAGAGGTCAGGCAACTTGGCTAAAAAATAAAATTAAATATAAGCACCCAATTAGCTCAAAAGCTTATATAACTGGAGCAAAAGATGGGATTATTTTATTAGGTGCTACTTATGATAGAAACTTAATTGCTGAAGCAAGTAGAGAGTATGATGATATTAATATAAATAATTTTAAAGAAATTTTTAAAGCTGATTTTAGTGATTTGGTAATAGGTAATAGGGTTGGTTATAGAAGTTATTCTTCAGATAGATTTCCTATTGTTGGAGCTTATTTCAATGAAGAAAAATATAAAAATCTTTATAAATCTTTACAATTTGATAAACATAAACCGCAAGTAAATTCTCCAAGAAGTAGGATTTTTATAAATACAGCTCATGGTTCAAGGGGTTTATCTAGTGCGATAACATCTGCAAGATTAATTGCTAGTTATTTTAACAACACACCTAGTGGAATGTTTAAAAGATACGAATACGCACTTCATCCTGCTAGATTTTTAATAAGAGATTTAAAAAAAGGCTTGGTTAAAGATTAGGAATTTAAATTCCTAATTTTGCTATCAAAAACTAATAACAATTCAATATTAATTTCTTTAAAAAAGCGTAATTTTTATATTTTAGTATTAAGAATATATATTGATTTAGCACAAACTTAATTATATTTTTTATTTAAAACTAGTGCGAAAAAATACCAAATAATTATTTAAAAATGTTAAAGTTAGGGCTATTAAATTATCAGGATTTGTATTGAAAAAGATTGTATTTTTATTAATTAGTGCTTTTGTTTTTTCAAAGGAATTAAGTGATGAAAAGTTATTTAAATTAGCCGAGACAATTAGCGGAAGAAATGTTGAGTGTAACGGACATGATTATTTTGTAAATTTAAATAATTATATAGATGAGCTAAATAAAGCTTATAATGATAAAAATATTTATCAAAATCCTATAAAAGATTATGATAAATATTATGATTATTTTCAATATTGGGCTTATCAAAGCATTGGCAATAAAAGATTATTTGATGAGTTTAATAATGAAATAAATAATTTTTGTAGCAATAACAAGGAGCATTTTATAAAGCTTTCTTCTAAAAATTATCAAAAATCTTGTGAGAATTTCACTCAAAGGCTAGGAATGAGAGCTTTTGGCTCTATTAATAAATTTATTAAGCTTGATGATATTTATATTGAATTTTTAAAGATAGAAAATCCAGAAGATAGCATTGCATATCTTAACGAAATTAGCCCAAATTATTATCAGTTAGATTTTTTATTAAAAATAGCTTTATTAGCTAAAAAAGATATGAAAATAATAGAGTTTTTAGCTAAAAATAATACAAATATTAATTCAGGTTATGAGAGTGCGATTTTTTATGCACTTGATTATTATGAAGCATTAGAATATTTATTAGAAAACAAAGCTAATGTTAATTATGTAAATGCTCTTGGTAAAAGTGCGATTTTTTATGCAGTTGAAATCAGCGATATTAAAACTATAAAATTACTTATGAAATATGGGGCTAATCTTAATTTACAACAAATTGATAGTGAAGAAGAGCTAAAAACAAATCTTCCTTATTATATTTCTTTTTGCTCTTACATTCATCCTGCAAAGACTTTAGTAATACACGCAGCGTCTTTAGCGAATTTAAATACCTTAAAATTGCTTATAGAAAATAAGGCTGATTATACGATAAGCGATAATTTTGGATTAAATGCACTAGATTATGCGATGATTTATAACAATAAAGAAAATATTGAGTATTTAAAAAAATTAGGATTAAAGGAGAAAGAACAATGAAAACAGCGTTTGTAACAGGTGCTAGTAGTGGTTTTGGAAAAGCGATTGCTAAAAGACTTTTAAAGAATAATTATAAAGTAGTAGTTCTTGCAAGACGCAAGGAAAAATTATTAGAATTTGAAAATGAATTTAAAAATAATGTATATATAGCAGAAGCTGATGTAAGAGATATAAATGCTTTAAAAAATGTTGTAAATAATTTGCCTAATGATTTTAATAAAATTGATGTTTTAGTTAATTCAGCAGGATTAGCATTAGGTTTAGGAGAGTTTTATAAATTAGATTTAGCAGATATTGAAACTATGGTTGATACTAATATAAAAGGGCTTTTATATGTAACTCATTTGATTTTACCAAGAATGCTTGAAAACGGCGGACACATATTTAATTTTGGTTCAGTTGCTGCTAATAATCCTTATTTTGGTGGTAATGTATATGCAGGAACTAAAGCTTTTGTGGGTCAATTTAGCCACGCATTAAGAAATGATGTAAGAAAAAATAATATAAAAATTACTGATATTGCACCAGGATTATGTAAGACAGAATTTAGCGAAGTGCGTTTTAAAGGCGATAAAATTGCAGCTGATAAAGTTTATGAAAATACAAAATACCTTGATGCAGAAGATATTGCTGATGCAGTTATTAGTATTATTAATTTAAAAGACCATGTAAATATAAATAGAATAGAATTAATGCCTGTTACTCAAACTTGGGCAGGTTTTCACATACAAAAGGATAATGAATGAAATATTTAAAAATAGAAGGAAATGCAAAATTAAGTGGTAGCGTAGAAATTAGTGGAGCTAAAAACGCAGCTTTGCCATTACTTGCTGCTGCTTTACTTATTAAAGGAAAATGCACTTTAACAAATCTTCCTTTAGTATCAGATATTAAGACTATGTTAAGATTGCTTGAGAATTTAGGAGCTACATATGAACTAAATAATCATAGCGTTACAATTGATTCAAGTAATGTATTTAATACAAAAGCACTTTATGATATTGTTCGCAAAATGCGTGCTAGCATATTGGTTTTAGGACCTTTGCTTAGTAGATTTAAAATTTGCGAAGTATCTTTACCAGGTGGCTGTGCTATAGGACAACGCCCAATTGATATGCACTTAAGTGCTTTAGAGAAAATGGGTGCTAATATTGAATTAGTTGATGGCTATGTAAAAGCTAGTGGAGAGTTAGCAGGAGCTAAAATACATTTTGATAAAATTTCTGTTGGTGCTACTGAAAATACAATTTTAGCAGCAGTTTATGCTAAAGGTGTAACTACTATAATAAATGCAGCTTGTGAGCCTGAAATCGTTAATTTATGCGAGTTTTTAGTAAAAGCAGGTGTTAATATAAAAGGTATTGGGACAAATACTATTGAAATCACAGGAGTAACCAAATTAAATACTGATTTTACTTGCGAAATTATTCCTGATAGAATTGAAGCAGGAACATATCTTTGTGCAGGTGCTATTACAAAATCAAATATAGAAGTTAAAAATATAATTCCAGAGCATTTGGGTGCATTATTATCAAAATTTGATGAAATGGGGATTAAATACGAAACTTTAAAAAATAGTATTAAAGTATATTCAAGCGATTATAAAGCGGCAAATATTAAAACTAGCGAATATCCAGGCTTTCCTACTGATATGCAAGCTCAATTTATGGCTTTATGTCTTAAGGCAAATGGAGAAAGTATTATTGATGAAAGATTATTTGAAAATCGTTTTATGCATGTAAGTGAGCTAAATCGTATGGGTGCAAATATCAAGCTAAATGGACATATTGCCAATGTTAAGACTTCTAATTTGCAAGGTGCTGAAGTGATGGCAACTGATTTAAGGGCTAGTTCTGCATTAATTTTAGCTGCACTTGCTGCAAATGGGACTACTAATATTCATAGAATTTATCATTTAGAGCGTGGATATGAGAATTTGTGTGAGAAATTAAGTAAATTAGGTGCGAAATTAGTTGAATTAAAGGAAGAAGAATGACAATTAATGAAGCATTAGAAAATATAAAATCACTTAATCACACTCAAAGCACCGAAATTGTTAATTTATTTGATGCAAAAGGAAGAGTTTTAGCGAATGATTTTTATGCTAAATGCAATGCTCCTTTATTTACAAATTCTGCAATGGATGGCTATGCTTTAAAGGCTAGTGAGTTTAAAAATGGTCTTAAAGTTTTAAAGACTATTTTTGCAGGAGATATGAGTGAATGCGAGATTAAAAGTGGCGAATGTGTAAAGATTATGACAGGTGCAAGAGTGCCAAAGGGTGCTGATAGTGTTTTAATGGTTGAAAACTCTATTATTAAAGATGATTTAATGTATGCTACAAGTGATAATTTAAAAGTAGGTGAAGCTATAAGATATGAAGGCGAAGAATACAAAAAAGGCGAATTAATTATCAAAAAAGGCGTAATTACTGATGAAATTATTATGATTTTAGCTAGTAATGGAGTTTTTAATATTGAAGTTATTAAAGAAATAAAAGTTGGTATTTTTGCAAGTGGTCTTGAGATTATTGAGCCTTATTCAAATGGATTTGGTGTTTATAATTCTAATGCTTATGGAATTTATTCTGCTTTTAAGAGTTTTTCTAAACCTTATTATTTAGGAGTTTTAAAAGATGAATATGAGTTTGTTTTAAATTCTTTAAAAGGTGCTTTAGATAATTTTGATTTAGTTGTAAGTATCGGAGCTGCAAGTGTAGGTGATGCTGACTTTATCAAAAAAGCTTTAGATGAACTAGGTTTTAAGCCTATTTTTACTAAGGTAAAAATGAAACCTGCAGGTCCTGTTAGCTTATATTTTAAAGATAATAAATATATTTTGGTTTTACCGGGTAATCCTATGAGCGCTTATATTGGGGCTTTAATTTATGCAAGAGCTTTAATTTATAAAATGCAAGGAATTATATATGAAAAGCCAAGTTTTTTATATCCTATATCAATGGATTTAAAGATTAAAAATAATAAAGAAAATGTAGTTATTGGAAATATTATAAATGATACTTTTGTTCCATTTAATAATGCAAAACTTAGTAGCGGACAAATTACTCCATTAAATAAATGCACTCATTACATAATTTGTCCTATTGATTGTGATATTAAGCAAAACGATAAAGTAAGAGTTTATGAACAAAGTATTTAGTTTATTTGTATTAAGTGGGGTTTTGTTTGCTAATAATTTAAGCGATGAATTATTAAAACATTGGAAAAAACAAGATGAGTTTTTAGAAATAAAAAGTCTTAGTTTTAATCCTAATATTAATAATTGCAAAATTATTACATATCCAAATCTTAGCAAACAAGGATTTTTTAAAGCAAATTGCAATGATAAAGATATGCAAATATCTTTTAAATTACAAGCTCTTACTAAGGTTTATATTTTAAAAAAAGATGTCTTAAAGGATGAAGAAATAGGGCTATTTGATTTAAAAAGTGAAAAAATTGATTTTTCAAAATTACCTTATAATGCTTTAAGAACACTTGATAATAGTATTAAGTTTAAAAGCAAAGTAAGAGCAGGTAGTATTATAAAAACCTCTATGCTAATGCCAAATTATTTAATTAATAAAGATGATAGTGTAGTTGGTATTTTAGATGATGGAGATTTGAGTGTGTTTGTTGATTTAATAGCCTTGCAAAGTGGAGTAAAAGGTCAAAGAATTCGCCTTAAAAACACTCAAGGACACAATCTAACTGGCGAAATAATTAATGAAAAACAGGTCTTAATAAAATGAGATTTTTAGTAGCGATTAATGGAGCTAGTGGAGTTAATTTGGCTTTAAAATTAGCTAAGGTATTAAGCAAAGAAAATGAAGTGTATTTAATCCTTAGTAAAGGTGCTTTAAAGGTTTTAAAAGAAGAAAATAATAAAAAAATAAAAAAATACATTAAAAATACAAATATTACTCTTTTAAAAAATGATGATTTAGCTGCACCTGTATCAAGTGGAAGCTTTAAGCTTGATGCGGCGTTTTATTATGCTAGTAGTGATTTTTTAGCAAAGGCTAGTTATGGTTTTAGTGATACTTTAATTCTAAGAAGTTTTGCCGTAAATCTTAAAGAAAATAGAAAAATCATAATAGCTCCAAGAGAAATGCCATTAAATGAATTAATGCTTAAAAATATTTTAAAATTAAATAAATTAGGCTGTATAATAGCCCCTGCAATTTACGCTAAATATTCTAAGAGTTCTTTTAAAGAATTTGTAATAGGTAAATGGTGTGATTTGCTTGGAGTTGAATATAAAAAATTTAAAAGATGGAAAAGCGAATGAAAAAAGCAATTTATCCAGGCACATTTGATCCGATAACAAATGGGCATTTAGATGTAATAAAAAGGGCTTTAAAAATTTTTGATAAATTAATAATAGCAGTTGCTAAAAATGATAAAAAAAAGCCTGATTATGATTTAGAAACTAGGATTAATTTAGTAAAAAATGCAACAAGTGGATTAAATGTAGAAGTAATAGGGTTTGACAATTTATTAGTAGATTTTGCAAAAGAGCAAAAAATATATACTATTGTAAGGGGTTTAAGGGCTGTGAGTGATTTTGAATATGAGTTACAAATGCACTATGCAAATGCTGAATTAAACGAAGAGATAGACACTATTTATTTAATGCCAAGCCTTAAAAATGCCTTTATTTCAAGCTCAATTGTAAGAAGCATTAAAGCTCATGGTGGAGATATTTCAAAATTAGTTCCATCTAGTATTTTAAAGGATTTAAAATGAATTATTACGCTTTTGAAGGAATTGACACTCTAGGCAAAAGCACTCAAATTAAGCTTTTACAAGAATTACCAAATTCTTATTTTAAATTCCAGCCGATTTTTGTAAAAGAACCCGGTGAAACTACTTTAGGAATAAAATTAAGAGAATTGATTTTAAATGAAGAAATGAGTAAAAAGGCTAGAATGTTTTTATTTTTAGCTGATAGGGCTGAATTATTTTCAAAAATTGATTTTACTAAAGAATTTATTATAGCTGATAGGAGCTTGTTTTCTCATTTAGCTTATGAAGTTGATAGTGATTACAAACAATTATTGGATTTTAATTTATTTGCAACTAATAATGTTTTACCTAATCATATAATATTTTTTAAAGGCAGTAAGGAATTATTAGAAAGTAGATTAAATAATAAAAGCCTTGATAAAATAGAGCAAAAAGGCGTAGAATATTTTTTAAAAGTTCAAGAAAATTATGAAGCGATTTTTAAGGCTTTAAATTTAAAAGTTTTTACAATAGATGCAAGTCTTAGTATAGATAAAATAAATACAATGATTAAGGAGTATATAAATGATACATGCAATTAAAGGAATGAATGATTTATTAGATGATGATGCGTTAATTTACGAAAAGATTATAAAAACTTGTGAAGAAGTAGCAAAAACTTATGGTTATAGCTATATTGAAGTGCCACATTTAGAAGTTACTCCGCTTTTTAAAAGAAGCGTAGGAGAAAGTAGCGATATAGTTGGTAAAGAAATGTATGAGTTTTTAGATAAAAGCGGGGATAGTGTATGTCTTAGACCTGAAGGAACTGCTGGGGTTGTAAGAGCTTTTATTGAACATAAGATGGATAAAGCTGGAGTTGTTAAAAGATGGTTTTATCACGGCTCAATGTTTCGCTATGAAAAACCACAAAGAGGTCGTTATAGAGAATTTCATCAATTTGGCTTAGAGTGTTTTAATATAGCTAATGTTTATGAAGACGCTAGTGTGATTATGATACTTGCTAAAATCTTTAAAAAACTTGATATTAATTATACTTTAAAAATCAATTCTTTAGGCTCGCCTGAATGCCTTCAAAACTATAGAAAAGCATTAAGAGAATATATTGCAAACATTGAAAATAGTTCTGGTTTTAAATTCTGTGCTGATTGTGCTAAAAGAACACAAACTAATGTTATTAGAGTATTAGATTGTAAAAATGATGAATGTGCTAAACACTTAACAAACGCTCCTAAATTAAGTGAGTTTTTAGATGATGAGAGTAGGGCTGATTTTATTAAATTACAAGAGATTTTAAAAGATAATGAGATTAGTTTTGTAATTGATGAAAGATTGGTTCGCGGGCTTGATTATTATTCAAAAACAGCATTTGAGTTTGAAAGTAGCGAAATAGGTGCAAAGGCTGCAATAGCTGGTGGTGGAAGATATGATTATTTGGTTGAGTATTTAGGCGGAGCTAAAAGCTATGGCGTTGGATTTGCTATGGGTGTTGAGCGTGTTATGGATATTTTAAAAAGTAAAAATATAGAGCAAAAATTACAAAATACTTATTTTTGTATATTAGATGAAGAATTATTGCCAATTGCTTATAAATTAGTTGATAATTTAAGAGAAAACGGAAAAACAATTAATCTAAATTACGAAGCAAAAAAATTAGCAAAACATTTAAATATAGCAAATAAACAAAACTATAAATACTTTATTGCAATTGGTAGTGATGAAGCTAGTAAAAATGAAGTATTTTTTAAAGATTTAGAAAGTGGCGAACAAAAAAGTATAAAATACGATGAATTAAAGGAAATTTTATGAATGATTATGGCATAGATATTTGGGGAGATGATAATTTTATCATTAAAAATGGCAAGGTATGTTTAAAATACGGAAGCGAACCTGCCATTATTGATATAGTAAATACTCTTTTAGATGATGGATATAAAGGTCCTATAATTTTAAGATTTAATCATTTGATTAAAAAACAAATAGAACAAATCTATATAAATTTTAATAATGCCATTAAAGAATTTGATTATCGTGGTAGTTTTAATGCTGTTTATCCACTAAAAGTCAATCAATTTCCTGGTTTTGTAAAAAGTCTTGTTAAGCTTGGTAAAAATCTAAATTATGGTCTTGAAGCTGGTAGTAAAGGAGAATTATTATTAGCTATGGCTTATAACAATGAAAATGCTCCAATAACTGTTAATGGTTTTAAAGATAAAGAACTAATAACAATGGGCTTTATTGCTGCTGAAATGGGGCATAATATAACTTTAACTATTGAAGGTATTAATGAGCTTGAAGTAATTATCAAAACAGCAAAAGAGCGTTTTGGGATAAAACCAAAAATCGGTCTTAGAGTAAGGCTGCATTCTTTAGGTAGTGGCACTTGGGCTAAAAGTGGTGGGATTAATTCAAAATTTGGTCTAACATCAACTGAATTAATAGAAGCAGTAGGGCTTTTAAAAGAAAATGATTTATTAGATTGTTTTACTATGATACATTTTCATATAGGCTCACAAATTAATGAAATACATCCTTTAAAAAAAGCTTTAAGCGAAGCAGGAAATATTTATTTTGAATTACGCAAAATGGGTGCAAATAACCTTGAAAATATTGATATTGGTGGTGGTTTAGCAATTGAGTATTCACAATTTCAAAAGACTTCTCAAAGAAACTATACTTTAAGTGAATATGCAAATGATATTGTATTTATTCTAAAAACTCTAGCAGCACAAAAACAAGAAATAGAGCCAAATATTTATATAGAAAGTGGTCGTTTTGTAAGCGGTTCTCACGCAGTATTAGTAGCACCTGTTCTTGAACTATTTTCTCAAGAATATTCAGAAAGCAAAATGCAGTTAAAAGAAAAAAACCCGCAATTAATAGATGAATTATGCGATTTATACAAAAATATAAAGCCAAGCAATGCAGTAGAATATATGCACGATAGTTATGACCATTTAGATAGTATTTTAACCTTATTTGACTTAGGATATGTAGATTTACAAGACCGCTCAAATGCCGAAATATTGGTTCATCTAATAGGTAAAAAAGCAGTTTCTATGCTAAGTCCAAAACATTTATTAAGAACTCAAAAAGAAGTTCAAGAAAGATATTTGGTCAATTTTTCAATGTTTCAAAGTTTGCCAGATTTTTGGGGCTTAGGGCAAGAATTTCCTATAATGCCACTTGATAGATTAGATACTCAACCAACAAGATCAGCTAGTATTTGGGATATAACTTGTGATAGTGATGGAGAAATATCGTTTGATGCTGCTAAGCGCCCTTTATTTTTACACGATGTTGATGTAGAGCAAGAAGATTATTTCTTAGGATTTTTCTTAGTTGGTGCTTATCAAGAAGTATTAGGAATGAAGCATAATTTATTTACCCATCCAACTCAAGTTAGTATTGATATTGATGATAAAGGTTATGAGATTGAAAGCATTATTGAAAGTCAATCAATTAGGGATATTTTAGAAGATTTAGACTACGATATTCGTGAAATTGATGAAAAAATTCAAGATAAAATAAATTCTTCGGAATTAATAAATGAAAAAACTAAAAAACATATTTTAGGTGAGCTTTTCATATTTATGCACGATAATGGATATTTAAAGAAAATTTAAAAGGAGAGAATATGCAATTTTCAGAAAAAATTAAAGGTTTAGAAGAATCAATAACTTTAGCAATTACAGCTAAGGCAAAATTACTAAAAGAGCAAGGTGTAAGAGTTATTAGTTTTAGTGCAGGAGAGCCTGACTTTGATACTCCGCAAGTTGTAAAAAATGCAGCTATTAAAGCGATAAATGATGGATGCGGAAAATACACTCCAGTATCTGGAACTACTGAAGTTTTAAAAGCAATTTGCACTAAGCTTAAAAAAGACCATAATTTAGATTATGAGACAAGTGAAGTAATAGCAAATGTTGGAGCTAAACATAGTTTATTTAATGCAATTCAAGCACTTGTTTGTGATGGTGATGAAGTAATAATCCCAGCTCCTTATTGGGTAACTTATCCAGAGCAAGTTAAGTATTCGGGTGGAGTTCCTGTGATTGTAACTCCTAAAAAAGATTTTAAAATCAGTGCTGATGAATTAAAAGCTGCAATTACACCTAAAACGAAAATATTAATATTGAATAATCCTAGTAATCCTAGTGGAGCTTTATATTCAAAAGATGAATTAATGGCATTAGCTAAAGTTTTAGAAGGCACTAGTATTGTTGTATTAGCTGATGAAATGTATGAAAAATTAGTTTATGATGGAGAATTTGTAGCGTTTGCAAGTTTAAGCGAAGATGCACTAAAACGCACGGTTACAATAAATGGACTTAGCAAATGTGCTGCAATGCCAGGATATAGATTTGGTTATAGTGCTAGTAAAAATAAAGAATTAAATAAATTAATGAAAAATCTTCAAGGTCAATGCACAAGTAATATTTGTAGTATAACTCAAGCTGCTGCAGTTCCTGCTTTAGTTGGAGAGATTGATAAAGATATTGAGATGATGAAAAAAGAATTCAAAAAAAGAAGAGATAAAGCTTGTGAAATGATTAATAGCATTAATGGGCTTAAATTAAGCGTAAAACCTAGCGGGGCGTTTTATTTATTTATTGATTGTTCTAGTATTAATCCTGATGATGTTGAGTTTTGTGCTAAGCTTTTAGATGATAAAAAAGTAGCTTGTGTGCCAGGAAGTGGATTTGGCATGAGTGGGTATTTTAGAATTTCTTATGCAACTTCAATGGAAAATATCATAGAAGGTATAGAAAAAATCGCAGAATTTGTAAAGGAATATAAGTGAGTAAAATCGCTATAAGTATTTTAAGTGGAGGGCTAGATAGCTGCGTTAGCACTGCTTGTGCTATAAATGAAGGCTATAAAGTAATAGCCCTTCATTTTAATTATAGTCAAAGAACAGAGCAAAGAGAATTGCAAGCTTTTAATGAAATTTGCAAGTTTTATAATATAGAAAAATTAGTTGTGGATATGGATTTTTTCAAACAAATTGGCGGCTCTAGTTTAACTGATATGAGTTTAGAAATTCCAAAAGATGAATTAGGTAAAAATGGTGAATTGCCAAATACTTATGTGCCTTTTAGAAATGGGATTTTTTATAGTATTGCTGCTGCTGTTGCACAAAGATTTAATGCTAGTGCGATTTATACGGGTTTAGTTAGTGAGGATTCTAGCAATTATCCTGATACTACTTTAGATTTCGTTGAAAAAACCGCTTCGTTTATAAAAGAAGGTAGTGGAGAAGATATTAAAATAATTACTCCTTTAATCAAGCTAAAAAAATCAGATATAGTAAAACTTGGAATGAGCCTAAAAGCACCTTTAGAGCTTAGTTATAGTTGTTATGATAGTAATGATTTAGCTTGTGGTAAATGTGAATCTTGCCAATTAAGACTAAAAGGATTTAGCGAAGCTGGGTTTAATGATTTGATAAAATATCAGTAAGATAAGATTTAAAATAAGAATTTAAAATTCTTATTTTAAATTCTATTAAAAGGAAAAATTATGCTAAAGGTTATTTCTAAGATTGATGGATATATCATTTCTTATATATCTTTTTTGATGTTTTTTAAATATTTGTCTGATTATATTGCTTCAAATGTTTCAATTCAAATTCTTTTATCATTTGTGTTTATGTATTTAATCAAACTAGCCTATCAACAATTTTTAAAAATAGAATATAAAAATATACAAAATAAAAATCAGATTTTTTCTATGTTTAAAATAGGCTTATTGCCAGCTATTTTATTGTATTTTTTATGTGTGGATTTTTACGAAGCTTTTTTTACTAATTATATGAGCTTTTTATTTATTAAATTTCCTATTGTTTTTTTAAATTCTTTTTTAAATATTTTATTTTTCGTAATTTTAATAATTATTTTAGCTTTTGTTTTGGGTTATATTAAATACTCTCAAGATAAAGATTTAGCTAATAATTTATGATAATAATTTTAAATAAGTTCTAAAATTTATGAACTTATTTATTAATTTTTATATTAAATTTGCGTCTTTTAATATCTCTTTTATCGCTTCTGCACTATCTTTGCTTTTTAGATTTATGATTAATATATCATCAATATTTACAGAGTATTTTTTACCTGCGTATTTTATTATGGTTTTTTTGAGATTTTCCTTACCAAGTTCTGTAAATAAATCTTCGTAATAATAGCTAGAAATCACCATATTAATACTATCTTGTATATAATCATTTTCGTTATTAACATTATCTCCTATGATTTTTAAACTTAAAGTAATTTTTTTAAGCCCGTTTGATTTTGAATACAAATCGGTCTCAAAATTATTAATTTCTATACTATTTGCAAATGCAAAAATACTAAAAAATATTAGCATTATTTTTTTCATAATTGTTCCTTATCGCAAAATTGATAAAATGTCTTTACCACTTGATTTGTCTTTGCCTTTAGTCTAAACAAATTCTCATACGATTTATCACTTCCATTAAAAATAATTTTAAAATTATTAGGATTTGAACTTCTTGATAATGCAACATATAGCTGACCTTGTGCAAAAATCCTATCGCATTTGCAAATTAACTTATCAATACTCATTCCTTGACTTTTATGTATAGTAATAGCATATGATAATTTTAGTGGGAATGCTTTTAATATAGCATCAGGCTTGGTATCAACTAAATTAGGATTAACCCTATAGCTAGCTGCTATTTCAGGGTCATTAAAGTATAAAAATTCTTTAGGGTAAACTGAATAAATCATTCTATTAGATTTAATCTTTAGTTCCTGCTCACTTTTATCCCACGCAATTATTTCTCCTTGCATTCCATTATAATAATTATCAGAATTATAAGTAAAAATAACTTTAGCTCCAATTTTAAAAATAAATTCTTCTTCAATTGGTTGAGCTTTTAGCCATTGTTTAAATTCTTTTTCTTGTTCTTCGTTTAATTCTGTATTTTTTTTAATACTTGAGTTAAAAACATATTCTTCATCATCAATTTTTTTAAGTTTAGCATTATTTATATTCTTTGCTTCTTCATTGGTGCCACAAATAATTGTATAATCATCATAATTATTTATATCATCTTGAATTTTATACTTTTTAAAATACTCTATGCAAGTATTAGTTATATTGCCAATCCTAATACTTCTTAGATTTTCATAAAATTCCTTATCTTCCATTCTGTGCTGGGTAATTAACTCAATCACCTTAAAATTACATTCATTCCAGTATTTAGAGCAAAAAGCATAATTTCCATCGGATTTTACAGGTTCGAGTTGATAAAAATCTCCAACTATTAGTAATTTTATATTGCTATAACCAAAAAGCCTTGAATAAATCATATCAAAAACATCACTACTAATCATTGAAATTTCATCAATTATTATTAAATCTATATTTGATAAAGACTTATTTAAAGCCATTAAATCATCTTTACTTGTTTTTAGCTCATTAATGTTTTTAGCTAGGCGTAATTTAAAAAACCTATGAACGGTGTCTCCACCAATATTAATAGCAGCAAGTGCAGTGCTTGCTAAGACTATGGTTTTAAAAGCTTCACTTTTTATTATTTTTTCTATGGTGTAGGATTTTCCAACTCCTGCACCACCTGTTAAAAATACATTTCTTCCTTGCTTTAATAAATCAATGATATGTTTAATTTGATTCATCTAAGATATTTACTTTATAGTTTTTAGTAGTAAGATTATTTAATCTTAACATTAAATCATCAAAATTATCTCCATCATAAGGATAAAAAGCTACACAATCTCTTGCTTTAGTATTTAAAAAATCATATATTTCATTACTTATTATTTGTGTTTTTTCTTTACTTGTTCCAGAAAATAATATTATTATTCCACTATCTAGTTCAAATACACAATCAGTTTTTCTTAAAATACTAGCAATTACTTTTCTATGCTCTTCATCAGGGCTTTTGATATAAGTAAGACAAAATTCAAAATCTATATCATAAAAATACCTATAAATATTAGCAGTAAAAAATTCTACAACTTTTCTCATATCTTCTTTTTTAAACATTTGCATAACACAACTCCTTTTTATTCATTTCTTAAAGTTTTTAATACATCAATTTTACTTGCTTTATATGCTGGATAAAGTGATGATAACACTACTATTAAACTAGCACCTAAAATAATAAAGCAAAAATCACTTATACTTAAGTTAATAGGTAGTTTTGAACTACCATAAACATCAGCTGGTAAAGAAATAATATCAAAAGTATCTAAAAACCAAAGTCCAAAAAATCCTAATAAACAACCAAAAATAATTCCAACAAATCCTATAAAACAACCAATGGTAAAAAATGATTTTTGTATTTCGCTTTTGCTTGTTCCTAACGCTAAAAGTAGGGCTATTTCATTTCTTCTATTTAAAACTATCATAAATAAAGAAGTAATTATATTTAAACTAGCAATAATTACTATCATCATTAAAATAAAAAATAATGCTTTTTTTTCTAAATCAATTGCACTTAAAATATTGCCGTTTTGTTCCCACCAGCCAACTAAAAAATAATTATTTTTGTATTTTTCATTTAATTTTTTAATTTCTTCTTTAGGATTTGCAGTATCTATGTGAATGCCTGTTATGTCATTATTTTTTAATACCTTTTGTAAATCTTTAATATCTACATATACATATGATGAATCATAAGCATTTAGACCTGAATGAAAAGTATTATTTACATAAAAACTTTTTATATTAGGTGTAATACTAAAAGCATTTGCATTAAGATTTGTAAAAATTATATGTATTTTATCTTCTTTATTAACTTCTAATCTTGAAGCTAGTAAATTGCCTAAAATTGCAGGGAATTTCAAATTAGAATTTAAATAATAATCTTTAAAAATTTTATTTACTTCTTTTTCTTTTTCAAAATCAATCCCAAAAATTATAGCACCTCTCATTTCATTACCATATTTAATAGCGGCTTGTGTTTGAATAAAAGGACTAATTTTATAATTTTTACTTAATTCATTTATTAATTCTTCATCAATTAATGTGGTTTTAGGATATAAAGTAATTGGATAATTCATAGTAAGTAATTTATCAATAAAGCTTTTATTCATTCCATTCATTACTGCCATAGTTATTATTAAAACACAAACTCCTAAAGCTACTCCGATAAAAGCAAGTAGCTTAGTAATCATAATAAATGGCATTGATTTATCAAATCTTAGGTATTTAAAAAGCAAGTATCTAATCATAAATATTTCTTCATTACTTCTGCAATTTGTGTTTCTGTAGCATCTTTAATAATCAAATCTGCAAAATCTAAATTCTTTTTAGCGTGTTTATTGCCTAAAAATAACATTATAAAAGTATTTGGATTTTCGCTTTTTACTTGATTAATATTGCTAACTAAACTTTCATAATCAAATAAAATAGCCTCATATCCAATGGCAATGATTTTATAATTATTTTTTAGTTCATCTTTAAATGAACTTATACTATCTACTTTTTTATTCAATTTTGCGTGTTTATTTGCGATATGATATAAATAATCACTTTGCATATCAGAACTAAGCAATATTAATACATCGTTTTGATAATTTGTTGTATTCATATCACTCTTATAATCATTTAGCATTGTTACTAAAATATTTTTTAATTTATTTTTATTAAAAGGTCTTTTTAAAAAACTATCTTTATTGCAATTTTCACTTAAGATAATTGTATTTTTTTCTTTATAATTAAAATTTTCATCGGCTATAACGCAGGCATAATTTGAAAAATCATTAATTTTTGTATAAAAATCAACACTAATTCCGTATTGATTTAGTAATGTTTCTAGTAAAAAGTTTTCTAATAAATCATTATTTAAAATAGCTATTTTTGCACCTTCAAAATTAGGATTTAACTCATTATCAAAATTATCGTAATTAGTTTCGTATGTAATTGTAGTTTTTGTTAAAGAGTATATATTTTGAATATTATCTTCATTATGCTTTTCTATTAATTCTTTAATTTGATTTAAATTCTTATCATTTGTATAAGATAACACGGCATTTATATTCTTTAATTGTTTAGCATTATCAATTAAATGCTTATGTAAAAATTCGTTGTGATTTTGCAAAGCCATCATTTTTTGTTTGATTTTACCAACCTCATCAACGATTAATCTTAAATTCTTATTCAAATCTAAGTTATCGCTATTAGCACCTAAACTTTTTAAAATTTCTTTTAAAATATTTATTTTTTGGTTAGCACTTTTTTTTCTAATTAATGCAGCCATAAAACTAACAGCATTAAATATCAAAATTATTGCTAGAATAATTGTAAAAATTGTTTGATTTAATAGGTTTTCTATAAATAAACTTGCTATTAAAATAGCACATAATAATATATTAAACAAGCTTGGGAACACAACAATCCTTTATATAATTTAGAGCATAATTATGTCTATTAAATTAAATGATTACTTAATAATTTGGCTAATTTTCGTTGCTACATTTTTATTTGTCACTTTTGCTATTTCATCATAACTTGCATTGTATATATTTTCATAATTTTCAAAGTATTTTAATAATTTTACGATACTAGCTTTTGAAATTCCAATTTGCTCTAATTTTGATGATTTTATATCTTGCTTTCTTTTTGCGTTTTGATGGCAAGTAATTGCAAATCTATGAGCTTCATCTCTTAGTTTTTGAATAAATTGCAATATTTCATCACTTGTTTTAAGATTAAATTCCTTATCCTTAAAATGTATTTTATCCCTAGCAGCACCTTTTGCTCTATGTGCTAAATGATTTAATTTTTCTTTAGAAATTGCAATTACATCTAAATTGATTTCATTTTGAGCTAAAAGCTCGTTTGCTAAATCTAATAAAGCCTTTCCACCATCTATAATCCATAAATCAGGACAGGCTGATTTATCAAAAGAATTTATCCTTCTAGTAAGCATTTCTCTCATTTGTTCATAATCATTATTGCTAGTAAGGTTAAATCTTTTATAATTATTTTTATTAAAACTATTAGAAAACACATCATAACTAATTAAAGCTCCGATTATTGCTTGACCTTGAAAATGTGAATTATCAAATACTTCAATATTATAAGGAGTATTGCTAAGATTAAAAAAGCTTTTTAGTTTATTTGCTATATTATTTTCAGTCTTTTCAAGATTTATTAAAGCATTGTTTTTAGCTAATTGAATTAGTTTTTTTATCTCTAAAGTTTTTGCGATTTTTATATTTACTTTATGATTTGCAAGATTGCTTAAGTATTCTTCTAAGAGTTCTATATTTTCATTGTGATTTTCTATATAAATATTGTTTGGAATTATTCCTTCTTTATAGTTTGCTAGTATTAATTGGGTTAAAAAATCACCTTCTTTATTAGATATTTTTTCATTTATTACGCTTATTACTTTTCCGTGATTTATCACTAATCTAGTGCTTGATAAAAATTCATTATTATTGGTTATTGCAAATACATCAAAACTAACATCTTTTGCTAAATCCACTTCAATTTCTTGATTTAAATTCTTTATATGATTTATCATATCTCTTATTTTTGCCGCTTCTTCGTAGTTTTCATTATCAGCATATCTAAACATTTTTTCATTTAAAATTTGTAGCATTTGTTTTGGATTTTTAAGGGCTTGTAAGGCTTGTTTTAAGATATTTTCATATTCATCTTTAACGCTAAACTCACAAGGAGCTAAACATCTTGACATATCATAAAATATACATCTTTTTTTACAGCTTTTCATTTGTCTTAATGGATAACATAAATACAATGCTTCTAACAAATCCTTAGCCCCACTAGCATAAGGCCCATAATATTTAGTCAGTGGGTCTTTTTTAACCTTTCTAGTTATCTCAAATCTTGGATAAGCTTCTTTTAAATCACAGCAAATATATGGATAAGTCTTATCATCTCTTAATAAAATATTATATTTTGGTCGCATTTGTTTAATTAATGAATTTTCTAAAATCAGTGCGTCTAATTCACTATTTGTAGCGGTATATTCTAAATTATTTGCTTCTTCAATTAATTTTATAATTCTAGGAGAGTTTTTAGGATTTGCTCTAAGGCTTGGAGTAAAGGCAAAATAGCTTTTAACTCTTTTTTTTAAATCTTTTGCTTTACCTACATAAAGCAAGGTATTATTATGATAATATCTATAAACTCCAGAAGAATTTGGTAATGATTTAATTTTGTCTAAGAGATTTGATTTTTGCATTTGTTTTTTTGATACTTTCTTTTAGATTATTTATTAATATTTTTTGTTCTTCATATATCGCTAGATTTTGAAAATTCTCACACATTAAGTCTTTTAAAAATATTTTTGGTTGTTTTGATTTTTCATAATCAATATATGCTTTTAAAATAGCATTAGAATTAATTATAATTTCCTCTTCAAATAGATTTAAAATAGCAGCGTCTTTTGGATTAATTCTTTTATATATTTTAATATGTTCTTTTAATGTTTTTATAGTTGAATCATTTCTTAAATCTTGTGCTAAAGTCGGATGATAAACTCTAATTCTAAAGCAATTTTTATTATATTTTTTAAATACATCACAAACTACACCTTTTTGAGTTAATTTATATTTAAGGTCAGGTGGCATACTTAAAATAAATAATTTTAATTGCTTATTAATCTTTAAAAATAAAAGGTTTTTATTATGAGAAGAAAGAATATTATGAATATTTTCAATGTTTTTAAATTCCACCATATTGTTTTACTTGCTGCCTTGTTGTTTTCTGCTTGTGGGTATAAAAGCGACCCAAGTTATTATAATAACAAGTCAACGCAAACGCAAAAATTACCCTTTGTTGAATTAGAGTAAATAATATCTATCATTTTTTTAAAAGGAGCTTTTATGGAAATTACATTTTCATGGGCGGGAATTTTATGTTTAGTGATATTTATCATCGGTTACTATTTTATCGCAGCTGAAGATAAATATCATATAAATAAAACAAAACCTGCAATATTTATTGGAACTTTAATGTTTATTATTTTAGGGCTTTATTTGTGTCTAAATGGAAAAAGCACAGAGCCATTAGAGCATGAAGTAAAGGATTTAATAGAAGAGATTGCTGAAATAGTGTTTTTCTTAATGGTTGCTATGACTTATATTGAAGCTTTAATTGAGCGTAATGTGTTTAATACCTTAAAATATAAGCTTGTAACAAAGGGATATACTTATAGAAAATTATTTTGGCTAACTGGGCTTTTAGCATTTTTCATATCTCCTGTTGCTGATAATTTAACTACAGCTTTAATTCTTTCAACCGTTTTACTTACAATTGACAATCAAAAAAAGGAATTTTTAGTTCCTGGTGCTATAAATATAGTTGTAGCTGCAAATGCAGGTGGAGCTTGGAGTCCTTTTGGAGATATTACAACTCTTATGGTTTGGACTGCTGGTAAAAGTCCTTTTATAGACTTTTTCGCATTATTTCCTGCTAGTTTCCTTGGTTGGTGGCTTACTGCGTTTTTATTAAGCAAATTCGTTCCAAATGTAAAACCTAATTTTGATGAAAAATCTTTAAAAGTTGAGCGTATAAAAGATGGTGGAAAAATCATTATTTTCTTAGGTGCTTTAACGATTTTTAGTGCAGTTTTAATGCACTCATTATTTGGCTTACCTGCTATGTGGGGAATGATGTTTGGCTTATCACTTTTAAGTCTTTATACTTATAGATTTAATGTCGCTCGTGGTAAAAAAGATATAAATATATTTTCATATATGACTAAAATTGAAATGGATACATTGTTGTTTTTCTTCGGTATTTTAGCCGCTGTTGGAGCACTTCATTTTGCAGGTTGGCTAGCTTATGCTTCAAGATTATATGATTTTGCTGGAGTTATGAGCACAAATATTGGAGTTGGATTTTTAAGTGCAGTAGTTGATAATGTGCCTGTAATGAGTGCAGTTTTAAAAGCAAATCCAAATATGAATATAGATGATTGGCTTTTAGTAACCTTAACAGCTGGAATAGGTGGCTCATTAATTAGTTTTGGTTCTGCTGCTGGGGTTGGAGTAATGGGAAAAATGCGTGGAATTTATACCTTTGGCTCTCATATGAAATATGCTTGGACTGTTTTATTAGGTTATGTTCTAAGTGTTATTGTTTGGTGGTTACAATTTGAATATTTTGATTTATATTAGGAAAGGAAATTAATGGAAAAAGCAGATATTTTAGTGCTTGACTTTGGGTCGCAATATACCCAACTTATTGCTAGAAGACTTAGAGAGCAAGGAGTTTATACACTTATTTTACCATTTAATATTAGTGCGAATGATATTAAAAATTATGAGCCTAAAGGTATTATTTTAAGTGGTGGTCCTGCTAGTGTTTATGCAAATGATGCTTATTTTTGCGATAAAGAAATTTTTGATTTAGGTTTGCCGATTTTAGGGATTTGTTATGGAATGCAGTTAATGGCTCATCATTTTGGAGCAGTTGTTGCACCTGCAGGACATAAAGAATATGGTAAAGCTAAAATTAGCATTCAAGAAGATAGTTGTTTATTTAAAAACTTACCTAAATCTCAAGTGGTTTGGATGAGCCATTCTGATAAGGTTGAGAATTTACCAGCAGGATTTAAAACTATTGCTGTTAGTGATAATAGTCCATTTTGCGTATATGGTAATGATGAGAAAAAAATGTATGCCTTACAATTTCATCCTGAAGTTCAACATAGTGAATTTGGTAAAAATATTCTTAAAAACTTTGCAAAATATGTTTGCAATTGCGAAAGCGTTTGGAATATGGGTTCATTTGCTAAGACACAAATTGAAAAAATTAAAGAGCAAGTTGGAGATAAAAAGGTTCTTTGTGCAATTAGTGGTGGTGTAGATAGTAGCGTTGTGGCTGCATTGCTTGCTAGTGCTATTAAAGAACAAACTATTTTAGTTTTTGTTGATACTGGATTGCTTAGAAAAAATGAAAAAGAGCAAGTAGAAAGTATGCTTAAATTAAAATTTGGAATAGAATTAAATACAATTGATGCAAGAGAAATTTTCTTAAAGAAATTAAAAGGTGTAACAGACCCAGAAACTAAGCGTAAAATTATCGGAAATACCTTCATTGAAATATTTGAAGATTTTGCAAAAAAACAAGAAGGTGTTGAATTTTTAGCTCAAGGCACTTTATATACTGATATTATTGAAAGTAGCGTTGTAGGTAGCTCAAAAACAATTAAGAGCCATCACAATGTAGGTGGCTTACCTGAAAAGATGAATTTAAAATTAGTTGAACCTTTAAAAGAAATATTTAAAGACGAAGTAAGATTGCTTGGACTTGAATTAGGTCTTACTAAAGACTTAGTATATCGCCATCCTTTCCCAGGTCCAGGACTTGCAATTAGAATTATGGGTGAAGTAAATGAAGAAAGCCTAAATATCTTAAAAGAAGCTGATGATATTTTTATTCAAGAACTTAAAGCAAATGGTTATTATGATAAAACTTGGCAAGCATTTTGCGTATTGTTAAATGTAAGAAGCGTTGGAGTAATGGGTGATAATAGAACCTATGATAATGCAATAGCTTTAAGAGCAGTTGATGCAAGTGATGGTATGACAGCTACATTTTCTCATTTACCTTATGAATTATTAGAGAATGTAAGTAGAAGAATTATAAACGAAGTTAATGGAATTAATAGAGTAGTTTATGATATTTCTAGTAAGCCACCTGCAACTATAGAATGGGAATAAAATTCCAAATAACTCTAGCTTAATTAATACCTAAGCTAGGGTTAATAAAACTCTTTTAAAAACATTTAAATCCTTTTATAAAAATATCAAGCTTTTTAATGAGAAGATTTTAATATAAAATAAATTATATTAATAAAAATTAGAATTTTAATTGTATTTTATGTATTTTAAATACTATTCAAGCAAAAAAGGTAAAACTATGAAATGTATTGGTAAAATTTTTAATATTTTAAAACTTATCATAGGTATTTTGAAAAATATTTTTCTTGCTTTATTTATAATTTTTTTTATACATCTTGTATCTTTAATTTATATCAATGTTTGTAATGATATATTATTGCTTTGCACGATAGTTTTTGCTTTTCTTTATTTGTTAACATCAATGATTATAAGAGATTATAAACCTTCTAAAAAAGTTTTATATATTTTTATTACTTTATCAACTTTGCTAATAATTTCACAATTTTATATAACACATATAAAAGAACCAAATGAATTAATAAAAATGATTATAAGTTCTAATAAAGGATATTTTACAGATGGAAAGAAAGGCGGATATATCTATGTGATAAAAAATGATTTAGATTTATTTGATTATGTTAATACAAAAATAAGAGATAATACTAAAAAATATTTTGAGGATAGTGGATTTAAACAAATTAAATTTAAAAATAATGTTTATTCTTGCAAGAAGATTATAAAAGGTCAATATTATGATATAACATTCGTTAGTAATGAAACAGACAATGGTATTGTAATGAAAGATATTGTAATAAGATACGAGCCATTTCTTGGAATAGAATATATACAAGATTTATTTTAATAAAAAAGGAAAGTAATTAAAAACTATATTAATATGCTAATATCTTGGGTTATTATTAATTTAAATAGCAAGGATAAAGCTTTAATAGATTTTGATTATTTTAAAGCTATGTTTTTTCCATTTTCTTATTTGAAGATTAGTATTTATAGATTTTTATTATTCTTGTTTTATTTATCACTTTATTATTCTGTTGATTTAGGACTTTTAACTAAAGCATTTTCACATAACTCAAATGATAGCTATATATTTTTCAACATAATTTTTACAATTATTCATTTTTTATTACTGCCTTATATGTGGTTTTTTGCTAGTTTTAAAAATAAAATTTCACATAAAATCAATATTGAATATGCGTATATAAGTTTGATTTTTATTGTTGCATTATTGTATCTTTTTTATAATATTTTTCCTAGTTTTAGCTTATTAGTTATATCTTTAATAATACATATTGTGTGTTATTTTTTTAGAGTTAAGACAATTTATTTATTTTTTTTAACTATTGCTATTTTTATTACTTATTATCAACAATTTTATAAAATATTTTCAGAAGAAGTTATTTTAAATATTAATTTGTTTTATATGTATTTAGCTCTTGCAATAAATTATATTTACAATAAAATTATTTCAAAACTAAAATAATATAATGCGAGAATATATGACTTTTAAAAATGATTTTATTGTATTTATAAAAAATATACTTTTTTATCTAGCTTGGTTTTTCTTTTTCGTAGCTTTAGCTTTGTTTTATTTAATCTATATAAATCCATTGAGTTTTAATAATCACTTGGATTTTATAATTTATTTGATAATTTTAAGCCTATCTTTTATGCTTTATTATATAATTTCTAAAAGATTAAAAAACTTTGAAATATATTTAAAAGATAGATTTTTTAGTGTTTTAAAATATTTTTCATTTTATATAATGTTTATTGCCTTAGCTAATGCTTTATTTAATCTTTATGTAAAAAATGATTTTATTTTAGACATTATTTATGCGATTTTATTTTTCATAATTTATAAATTAGTTGGTAAAAATACAATTAAATACCAAGCACTTATTTTAGCTATCTTACTAGTATTTTGCGTCTATAAATATTATGATTATTTTTTAAAACAGCCAAATGAACTTGTAATGCAGATTATAAAGGCTAAAAAGATTAATTTTGATGATTATTTTTTATTAGATGATATTAATTTAATCAATGCACTTAATAAAAACATAAAGGATAAAAGCCCTTATGAAGTTTATGAATATTTTAAAGAATTTAAAATGCTAAGGTGTTATAAAAATGCTAATATTTGTTATAAAAATGTAGTGTTTGGTAAGACTATTTTCATAGCTTTAATTTATAAAGATAAAGTAATCCAAGAAATTCATTATAAGTTATATAAGTAGGATTTGCTTATTTTGTGTAAAGTAGATTTATTTTCTATCTGCTTTATAATATATTTTATTTATTTGATATCTTGCAATTTTATTGCTATATCAACTGGGTTTTTATAAATAGTATCTTGAAAATACAGCATATTATTTTTCTCATTTTTTCTAAATCCATATTCTTTTAGATATTTAAGAATTTCATCATTGTTTTTATCTAGTAATACAGCGTTGAGTTCTTTTGTAGTAACTTCATTTATTATGCAATATCTTTGATTTTCTAGGCAAGTTTTATTAGCATTTATGATTTTTACTATTAAGTCATTTGGCTCTTTTATAAAAAATTCATAGTATTTATAAGCAGATACTAAAGCTAAAATTATTAAAAAGTATTTATTAAATTTAATCTCATCTAATCTCTTTTTAATACTTCCATAAATAGCAGAAAGCAAAATTGCAGATATAAAATAATAAGCAAAATTAAAGCCCATAAAAAGTTCAATCAAGCCAACAACTACGCATAACCAAGATAAATAATAAGATAAATATTGTAAGAGTTTTATAATTTTATGCAACATTTCACTACTTCATAATACAAGTATTAGAAATATTTAGGATTTACCTAAGTAAATCCTTATTTTTTAGATAGTTCGTTTATCATATCTATAAGCATTTGTGGAGATTTTGCATAAGCTAAATTGATTACATATTTTCCATTTACAATAAAAGTTGGAGTTCCGTAAGTATTAGCAATTTCATTTGCAATATCAGTTGAGCTTAATAAATATTTTCCTTCAGGGCTTTGCAAGAAACTTTCTAATTTTTTCTTTGAAATTCCAAGAATACTTAGACCAGATTTATAAAATTCATCAGGATTATTATTCCAAGTTGATTTATTTTTAAACATTTCAACAAAATAAACGCTACTAATTTTATCATATAGGCTATTTTTATCAATCAAGCTAATTTTATTTTTTTCATCTTGATAATGTGCGTATGCAAGTAAATTAGCCATTTCTTGACCAAATTTTCCCCAAGTTTTTACCATCATTAATCTAATATCTAAATCTTTTAATTGCTCTTTTATTAGTCCTAAAGTATTGTGATTGTGGTGTAAATAACAATGCGAACATTGATAAGACCATATTTCTGTTAAAGAATTATCAGAATTTGGGATTGGATTTTCAAGCACATTGTATTCTACACCTTCACTTAAGGCAAATAAGTTTGAACTAACAAGCAACACTAAAGCTAACTTTTTAATTTGTTTTAACATTTTTTCTCCTTAAAAAAATTGCATAAATATATAAAATTTTAATTAATAAAAATTTTCTATTAGAAATGATAATGATTAACAAAATATCGTATAATAATGGTTCAATTTAAAAAAAAGGATAAAAAAATGAAAAAGATATTTTCTTCAATCATCGCTACTGCGATTTTAGGCTCAAGTGCTTATGCAATTACTATTGATGAAGCTAGTGTAAAAGCTCATTTTGTTGGCTTTAAAATGGAAAAAAAATTAGGTGTTCCTGGTGTTATTGATGATGCTAAATTTGAATTTAGCAAAACAAGTGGCTCTGTTGTAGATATTTTAAACGGAACTAAAGCAAGTATGGATTTTGCTAACGAAAATACAAAAGATAAAATTCGTGAAAACAATATCCATAGAACTTATATTGCAAATCTAAAAAATAGCAAAATTGAAGCTAGTTTAAAAGATGTAAAAGGTGATGAAACAAGTGGTAGTGCTACAGGTGTAATCACATTTAATGATATTACAAAAGAAATTCCAATGACTTATAGTGTAACTGATGGTAAATTAGTTGTAAAAGGAGTAATCAATATGAATACTGATTTTAATACAACTGAAGCATTCACAGCACTTTCAACTGATAAACAAATCTCGGCACTTCACGGAAAGAAAACCCACGAAGAAGTTGAAATTTATTTTGATGTAGATGTTAAATAATCTTTAAAGGCTAGAATACTAGCCTTTAAAAAACTTAAGGATTATTTAAATTGATTTTAATAGATTGTATTGATATTGATAAAGCTTACGGCGAAAAAGTTATTTTAAAAAATGTAAATTTTAGTATAAACGATGGCGAAAAAATCGCAATAATAGGTAAAAACGGGCAGGGCAAATCTACATTTTTAAAAATAATTACTAAAGAAATAGAACCTGATAATGGTAGGGTTTTGATTAATTCAAGTATAAATTTTTCTATGCTTTCTCAAAGCATTAATATAGATTATAATCTTAGTGTAGATGAATATATTAAATTAGAATTAGGCGATATTTTTAATGCTTTAAGCGAATATAATGAGATTAATTCTAAACTATCAACTAATCCAAATGATAAAGAATTATTACAAAAACAACAAATTTTATTTGATTTAATAGAGAGCAAGGACGCTTGGAGTATTGATAGCAAAATAAATAGAGCTTTAAAAGAATTTGAATTAAGTAGTTTTATAAATAGAAATCTAGCAAGTCTTAGTGGTGGGGAATTAAGAAGATTAAGCCTTGCTTGTATGTTGCTTAAATCTCCTGATGTTTTGATTTTAGATGAGCCTACGAACCATTTAGATGTAACTATGTGTAAATACCTTGAAGATATGCTAAAAGCTAGTAAAAAATGTGTTATTTTTATAAGTCATGATAGATATTTTATAGACAATATTGCAAGTAAATGCGTAGAAATAGAAGATGCAAAATTAAGAGAATTTGAAGGTGGGTATTCAAATTATTTACAAGCTAAGGCAAGATTGCTAGAGAGCCTTAATAAAAGCTATGAAACCTTAGTAAAACAATTAAAAAGCGAAGAAGAATGGTTGCGTCGTGGGGTAAAAGCAAGGCTTAAGCGAAATGAAGGCAGAAAAGAGCGTATTTTTAAAATGCGTGAAGAGGCTAAAAAAAATCCTAGTATTTTGAATAGACTAAAAGTTGAGCTTGCCCGTGCAAGTGATATAAAATCAAATCCACTCATAGCAAATAAGAAAAAAATGCTTTTTGAATTACACGATATTAGCCTAACGCTAGGCGAAAAATTATTATTTAAGCCATTTAATGCAAGGATTTTACAAGGTGAAAAAATAGCAATTGTAGGCAAAAACGGCTGTGGAAAATCTAGCTTTTTACAAATTTTACTTGAAAAACTTCGCCCTAGCAGTGGTTTTATTAAAAAAGGTGAGATAAATATAGGATATTTTGACCAGAAAAAAAGTGATTTAAAAGATGATGAAACTTTGATTGAGTATTTTTGTCCAAATGGCGGTGATACTATCAATGTGAAAGGCTCTAATATGCATGTATATGGATATTTAAAGCATTTTTTATTTCCTAAAGAACAACTTACTTATAAAATCGGCTCACTTAGTGGTGGCGAAAAAAGTAGGGTGGCTTTAGCAAAACTTTTTACAAAAGATTATGAAGTATTAATTTTAGATGAGCCTACTAATGATTTAGATATTGCTACGATTAATATTTTAGAGCAGTATTTAATGGATTTTAAAGGTGCTTTGATATTTGTAAGTCATGATAGATATTTTACGGATAGACTTGCTACTAAGCTTTTTGCCTTTTCAAATCAATCAATTGAAATTGAAACTATGAAATTTAGTGAGCTTTTAGAATTAAACGATGAATTAAGCGAGTTAAATAGCGAAATAGAAAATGATAAAGAAAAACCAGTAAAAGTTGAGCGTAAAAAAAGCGTAAAATTAAGCTATAAACAAAATAAAATCCTAGAAGAACACCCAGTTAAGATTGAAGAGATTGAAAAAGAAATTAGATTATTAAATGAATACTTAAGCGACCCTACAAAATATGAAAAATATGGGATATTAGCTCTTAATGAAAGACTTGAGAATTTAAATCAGGAATTAGAGCTTTTAGAAAATGAGTATTACGAAGTTTTAGAACTTACAGAAAGGTTAGAAAATGTTGATAATTAGTATAATTAGTGTAATTTTTGTGATTGAAACAATACTTAAATTACTTGAAATAAATCATATTAAAACAAAAACAAATAAAGGTTTTTTAAGTGATGAGCAATTTATAGAATTTAAAAATATAGCTATAGTTGAGCATAAATTTTCAATACTAAATAATTTTTTAGCACTTATTTTAAATTGCGTATTTATATTGGTGTTATTTAATGTATTAAAGGTTCATTTTGAGCCTAATTCACTGCTTGATAATACTATTTTAGTTTTATTGTATTTTATTATAAATTCTTGCATTCTAACTTGCTTAGATTATTATAAAACTATGGTTGTTGATACTAAGCACGGCTTTAATAAAAAAACTCCTAAAATGTATTTTAAAGACCTTTTAAAATCATTAATCTTATTAGTAATTATAGGTGGAGCTTTAGTTTATATTTTGCTTTTTGCTATTGCTAAATTAGGCGAGTTTTGGTGGATAGGTGGCTTTGTTATTTTATTTATTTTTAGTCTTTTAGCTATGGTTATTTATCCTAATTTTATAGTTCCATTGTTTAATAAATTAAGCCCTGTAGAAGGTGAATTAAGAGATGATATTGCAAAATTATTAGATGAATGTGGCTTTAAAAGTAATGGGGTATTTAGTATGGACGCTAGTAAAAACGATACTAGACTTAATGCTTATTTTGCGGGTATGTTCGGAGCAAAAAAAGTAGTTCTTTATGATACTTTAATCAATGCTATGAGTAAAGATGAATTACTTGCCGTATTAGCTCACGAATTAGGGCATTTTAAACATAAAGATATTTTAAAAATGCTTTTTATAAGTGGTTTAAATCTATTAATTACCTTTGCGTTTTTTGGATATTTTTCAAGTTTTTTTGAAAATCAATTTAATTTAGAAGGCTTTGTATCTAGCCCGTTGTTTGCTTTTATTATGGTAGGCTCGGCAATTTCGTTTATTTTAAGTCCTATTTTAAATTCTATTTCAAGAAAAAATGAATTTAGTGCAGATAAACACGGAGCAATAAAAACTAGCAAAAATGATATGATAAGTGCTTTAAAGGTATTAGCTATTCATAATAAAGCCTTGCTAGATCATAACGCTATTTATGAAATGATTTATAAAACTCATCCGAGTTTAAGTAGAAGAATAAGTGCATTAAATGATAGCCACATTTAACGAATTAAAAGCCCTAAGCAATGAAGTAATTGCAAGACAGATTATAATGGAGTATTTTTCATATTCAATGCTTGAGTATTCAGTCGCAAGGGCAAATGTGATAAATCCAAGCGATAAAATTAAACTCTTAAGTATTGCAAACGAATACAAAAACGGCACTCCATTGCAATACATATTCTCAAAAACTTATATAAAAGATTTAGAATTTAAATGTGCTAAAGGAGTGTTAATTCCTAGAAATGATACTGAAATATTAATAGATTTAGCAATAAATCTAATAAATCAAAATAATATAAAAAATATTTTTGAAATAGGTTTTGGAAGTGGGATTATTAGTATATTTTTAAAATTATTTACAAAAGCAAATATAAAAGCTTGTGATATAAACAAATTAGCCTTAAAACTAGCTAATGAAAATGCTAAATTGCATAATGTAAATTGTGATTTTTTTATTAGCGATTTTATGAAAGTTAATTTTAAAGACTATGAACTAATTATCTCAAATCCTCCATATATTAGCACCGAATATAATTTAGATAAATCAGTATTAAAAGAGCCTAAAACAGCGCTTTTTGGTGGTAAAAAAGGATATGAGATATTATTTAAAATAATTGATAAATGTTATTTAGAAAATGTGAGATTTTTAATGTGCGAATTTGGATATGATCAAAAAGAAATCCTAAATGATTATCTAAAAGAAAAGAATTTTAAGGCTAGTTTTTATAAAGATTTAAATGGTTTTGATAGAGTTTTTATAGCAGAAAGGTTAAATTATGAAAAAAATTAATGATTTTTTATTAGCTGGAATAATTTTTGTAGAATTATTCATAGGAATTGTTGTTGCTCCTATTATTTTTTATCCTAGTGCAATTATTGGAGATGGGATTTTAAGTCACTTTCAAAGCGGACTTTTGATGACACAAGTGTTTGTAAAATTTAATTATTTGTTACTTTTCGTAAGCTTTTTAAATATTATTTATGAAAGTATTTCAAATAAATTATTTAGTTTAAAGCCAATTTTAAGCCTAATAATTTTGATTTTTGCCTTAGTATTCGTATTTTATTATACAGCTAATGTGCTTGATATGCAGGCTTTAGGTGTTACTGATAGTAAAGATTTTAATGATAATCATAAGCAAAGTGAAATGATTTTTAAAGTTATGGTTATTTTACAATTAATATTATTTTTTACTAAGAAAAAAGAAAAATAGGCTATAATCGGCAAAATTTAAAAGGAGTTTAGTATGCAAATTAACAATAACATACAAAGCAATGTCTTAATGGCTCAAAATAAACCTACTCAAAAAGTTGAAGATACTTCGGTAGAACAATTAAATGAGAAAAAAGTAAGTGAAGAAAAATTAAGCGAGAAAAAATATCAAGAAATCAGCACTCAACAAGATGAAATGATTTCAAAAATTCAAAATAATAATACAAATAAAGTTGATTTGAAAAATGATTTAGAAAAAATAGAAAATAGTTTAAAAACAGCAAATAACAATAACGATAGATTTAAAAATGAAGATTTTTCTAAATTAAACGCTAATTTTTTAAAGCAAAATGAAGAAAGTTTTAAAAACGCTCAACAAGTTAATTTTAACCAAACTCAAATAGCATCATTATTAGCGTAATTTTAAGGGTTTTTAGCCCTTAAAATTGATATTCAAGAGATTTTGAAATTCTTTGTATTTTAACGCTTCTTGTTTCTTCATTATTTAAAGTAATTTCCATATCAATATTTGTCTTTTTACTAGCAGTATTTATTATTTTGTAAAAATATAAAAAATCATTTTTATAAGGCAAATTAAATTCATTTTTTGGCAGTTTTAAAAATTGAACCAAATACCCTTCAATTATTATATGTTCAATTTCATTTTTACTAGCAATCACAAAATAATCGTTATTATCCTTAACTCCTAAATAACTAATAATGCAATCATTTACATAATAAGACCTTAACATTATTTCTTCTTTTGAATTATAAAATTCATCATTTTGCCTAACACAAGCTGTAAAACATATCAAAATTACTAAAAATAAAGCTTTTTTCATTACTTCTCTTTCGTTTAATTTATAAATTTATAATTTTTAATAAAAAAGGTTAATCAATGAAAAAAGCATTCGCATTTACTGGCCCATCAAATTCGGGCAAAACTACACTAATTTGTAAAATTTCAGAGCATTTACAAAAGCTTGGCTTAAAGGTAGCAATAATTAAGCACGACCCAAAAGATAAAGCAGTATTTGATACGAATGGTAAAGATAGTTTTAAATTCTATCAAACGGGTGCTGAAGTTGCAGTTTTAAGTCCTGTAAAAACCACTATTTTTTATCACGAAAGCTTAGAAATAGAGCAAATAATAAAGCAATTTAGTGCTGATATTGTTTTAGTTGAAGGACTTAAAAGTTTGCCTTTACCAAGATTATGTGTGTTTTGCAAAGAAGTTGATGAGAGTTATTTAGAATATTCTTTAGCATTAGCTAGTTATTCTAATAAAGATTATGGTTTAAAGCAATTTAATTTAGATGATATTGCTAGTATTAGTGAATTTGTTTTGAATAATGCTAAGGAGATTTAATGCAAGAAATAATAGAAGCTATAAAACAAAGCGTTTTAAAGATTAAGCAAAGCTTTGATAACCCTGAATATGGCTATACAGAATTAAGCAATGCTAGTGGGGATTTACAATTAAAACAAGATGTATTAAGCGATATGATAATTACAAACGAGCTTAGTAAAATTGGCTCAATTAAAGCAATTATCAGTGAAGAAAAAGAAAATCCACAATTTTTATACGATGATGCAAAATATATAGTTGCATATGACCCACTTGATGGCTCTTCTTTATTTGATGTTAATTTTGCAGTAGGAAGTATTTTTGCTATCTATGAAAATACTGCAGAGCCTAATAGTTTAAAAGCAGCTATTTATTCAATTTATGGTCCTAGAACCCAATTAGTAGTTTGTATAAATGAGCCAAAATTATATGAATATGATGGAAAAGAATTTAAATTCTTAAAAGATTTAAAACTAAATGAAAAAGGTAAATTAAACGCAACAGGCGGCACTCAAAAAGATTGGAGCAAGGCTCATAAAGCAATGATTGATAAAATATTTAGTGATGGATACCGCTTAAGATATAGCGGTGCTATGGTTAGTGATTTACATCAGATTTTAATAAAAGGTGGGGGATTGTTTTCATATCCAAATACAAGCGAAGCTACATTAAATGATGGTAAATTAGGAAAACTTAGGGCTTTATTTGAAGTATTTCCTTTCGCTTATATTTACGAAAAAGCTGGTGGATTTTCAAGTGATGGGATAAAAGGCTCTAAAGGATATGAGAGTTTGCTTAATTTAAAATTTAGCACAATTCACGCAAGCACACCTTGCTATCTTGGTTCAATCAGTGAAAAGGCATATTTAGATGAATATTTATGAGAGTAATTTGCAAATTGCTAAAAAGAATTTGCAAGATTGCCAACAAAAAACACAAAATAAATTATCTTGTATAGATTGTGAAAAGCTCTGTGAGTGCGATATAAGAAATGCTTTTGTAAAGGCTACTTATGAAAATATGTCGCAAGGTGCTTCACAAGATTTTAATTTTTAAGGATTTAGATGAAAACATATATTACAACTCCAATTTATTATGTAAATGACAAAGCTCATATAGGTCACGCATATACCACTATAATTGCTGATACGCTTGCTAGATTTGCTAGACTTAAAGGAGATGAGACTTTCTTTTTAACAGGCACTGATGAGCATGGTCAAAAAATAGAAGAAAGCGCTATCAAAAATAACGAAAGCCCAAAAGCTTATGCTGATAAAGTTAGCAAAAGTTTTAAAGATTTGTGGGCTGAACTTGAAATTAGTAATGATTATTTTATTAGAACAACTGATGAAAATCATAAAAATTGTGTTCGTAAAATATTTTTAAAAATGTATGAAAAAGGCGATATTTATAAAGATGAATACGAAGGTCATTATTGTGTATCTTGCGAGACTTTTCATACAAAAACTCAATTACTTGATAATGATAAATGTCCTGATTGTAAAAAGCCTACTAGAATTTTAAAAGAAGAAAGCTATTTTTTTAGATTAAGCAAATACCAAGATAGATTATTAAAATGGTATGAAGATAATCCTACTTGCATTATGCCAGCTAGCAAAAAAAACGAAGTAATAGCATTCGTAAAACAAGGCTTAAGGGATTTATCGGTAACTAGAACTAGCTTTTCTTGGGGTATAAAAATACCTGATGAATTAAATGATAGTAAGCATATAGTTTATGTATGGCTTGATGCCTTGAGTAATTATTTGAGTGCTTTAGGGTATTTAGATAATGATGAAAAAATGTCTTTTTGGCCTGCAAATATTCAATTAGTTGGTAAAGATATTTTAAAATTCCACGCAATTTATTGGCCTTGTTTTTTAATGAGCCTTGATTTAGAGTTGCCTAAAATGATAGGAGCGCACGGCTGGTGGACGGTTGAAGGCGAAAAAATGAGTAAAAGTGTAGGAAATGTAATAAATCCTATTGATGTTAAAAATGAATTTGGCAATGAGCCTTTAAGATATTTTTTATTATCTCAAATGCCTTTTGGAAATGATGGAGATTTTAGCAAACTTGCAATGGTTAATAAAATAAATGCTGAATTAGTAAATGAATTAGGTAATTTATTAAGCAGAAGCATATCAATGGCTAAAAAATATTTTGATTTGAAAGTGGAATTTGAATCAGGATTTAGCGAAGAATTAAATAAAGCAAATGAATATTTTAAAGCAAGTATAAATGCTATAAATGAGCTTAGAATGAATGAATATATAAGCGAAATTATGAAAGCTTTAAGTATAGCAAATGCGATGGTTTCAAAATATGAGCCTTGGACTATGATGAAAAACAACGAAAGCAAACAAACTCAAAGCTTATTAGCAGTAATTTTTAACATTTTAAAAAATGCTAGTATTTTATTAAGTCCTGTTATGCCAAAAGCTAGTGCAAAAATAGCTAATGCTTTAGGAGTAAATATTGATACTAAAACATATAACGATATGTTTAATTTACAAAAAGAATTTAATTTAAACGAATGCGAACATTTATTCTCAAGAGTTGAGCTTAAAATTGAAAGCAAAGAAGAAGTAAAACAAGAATTAAAAGAGCCAAAAATCAAAATTGATGATTTTGCAAAAATCAAAATGCAAGTAGCAACCGTCTTAGAATGTGAAAATGTAGAAGGTAGTGAGAAATTATTAAAATTCCAACTTGATTTAGGAACTGAAAAAAGACAAGTTTTAAGCGGAATTGCGAAATATTATAATGCTAAAGATTTAGTTGGCAAACAAATTATTTTACTTGCTAATTTAGAGAGTAGAAAAGTATTTAAGCATTTAAGTGAAGGTATGATTTTAAGTGCTAAAAATTCAGATGAAAGCTTAGTTTTATTAACACCGCTTACTAAATGTGAAAATGGTGCTGTGATTGGATAAAAATTGGAAATAACTAATTTTTCAGAATTAATTAATGCAAAAATTATTAATAAGCCTAGTGTTTCTAGGCTTAAAGATTTTTGCCTTAATTTAAATAGCGTTACTAATGCTAGTGCGTTTTTTACCAATGAACAAGCATTGGCAAATGAAGCTATTAAAAAAGGTGCTTATGCGATAATTAGCACTAAGGATTTATCAATTAGTGATAAAGAAGTAGCATTTTTAAAAATAAATGATTTTGAATTTGCTTTAACAAGATTGCTTGCGTTTTATTCAATTGATAAAAGGGTGGTTTTATTAGATGAATTAAGCATAGAATGTTTAAATAGGCTAAATATTACTACTTTAAAAAATGACTTATTTTATGATTTTGAAAATATTTTAAAAAATAATTTAATCTTTTGCTCAAGCAAGGAATATTTAGATAAATTAAGCTTAAGCTATGAAAATGTAAAGTATTCTTATGAAATTATTAAACGCTCTAGTTTTTTTTATCAAGATTTAATATTAAATGATGAGTATTATTACAATGTTTTTATACCTATAATATTTACAGAACAATTTGCAAAAATCAATGTATTTAAAGAACTAAATATCAATTATTCAAATCTTAAATTATTAGATTTTATATTTTTAAATGACAATAATGAAATAGTCAAAATGAGCGAAGGCTCTAAAGTTGTGTTTTTTGAAAATAACGAATTAATCATTAGCGAAATCAAAAAACATTTAAATTTATTTGAAATCACTGAAATAAAAAATCATACTTATATGTTATATAAAGGCGATAAAAATAAATTTATTAATGAATTAAATGTATTTAACGAAGGGTTATTTTTATGATTTATATAGTTTCTTTTGCGTTTTCTTTTTTGATGCTTTATTATTTAGCTTTAGTATTGCAGTTAAATAATTATAAATTTAAAAGAGTTTTATTTAATTTTTCTAAAAAGCGTTGGCATTTTTATTATCTAATAGCACCATTTTTACTCTATGTAATTACTTGTGATATTAATCATTTTTTAGCCTTAGGAGTGGCTATAATTTATCTTTTAGCTTTAATTTTTTTAGCAAAAAATATTGATAAACCTTTAGTATTTACAGCTAGGATTAAGAGATTATTTTTATTTAATTTATTAGGTGCTTTTGTATTTACCCCAATTCATTTTTATTACAAACTTGACCCACATACCTTAGATATTATAATTTTTGCATTTTTACTTTCGTATATTTGTGAGTATTTTGTAAATAAGAGTTTTTATGATAAAGCTTACAATAAAATAAGCAATTTAAAAGATTGTAAAGTAGTATTAATCACTGCAAGTTATGGTAAAACAAGTATCAAACATTACCTAGCTAGTATTACTCAAAACTATTTTAAAATTCATTATGCTAAAGGTAGTATTAACACTCTTTTAGGGCTTATTAAAGATATTAATGAAAACCTAGACCCAAATACAAATTTATTAATAATAGAAGCAGGTGCTAGAAAAAAGGGCGATATAGAAGAAATCACAAAATTAGTCCGCCCACATTATGTAATAATAGGACAAATTGGCACAGCCCATTTAGAATATTTTAAAAATATAGAAAATACTAAAGAAGTTAAAAAAGAAGCCCTAAAAAGCACTAGATTAGAATTAGCAATCACTCATAGTAGTGTAGGGGAGAGCTTTAGCTATGATAGTGCTTTAAGTGAGATAAAAGCTAGTTTAGATGGGCTTAGTTTTAAATGCAATGATGAAAAGTATTTTGCTAATTTATTAGGTAGTTTTAATGCTAGTAATTTATGTGCTTGTATTTACCTAGCTAAGGCTTTAGGTTTAAATTACGAGCAAATTAGCAAAGAAATAGCTAATTTAAAAGCTACAGAACATAGATTACAAATCATCTCTCGTGAGCCAAAATTTATAATTGATGATGGGTTTAATGGTAATTATGATGGTATGAGTGATAGTTATAGAATAATTAAAGATTATAATTTAGGCAAAAAAGTCTTAGTTAGTCCAGGCATAATTGAAGCAAGTGAAGAGTTAAACAAAAAACTATGCGAAGTAATTAATGAATGTTTTGATTTAGCAATTATTACAAGCGAGACTAATGCTAGAATATATGATGAGAATTTAAAAATTAAAAAAATCATTCTAAAAGATAAAGCAAAATTAATTGAAACTTTAGCTAATGAAACTAAAGAAAAGGATTTAATAATATTCTCAAATGACGCTCCTAATTTCATATAAAATAGAATAAAATTATTAGCTAAAAAATTTTTTAGATAATAATTTTTATTATTTACCAATTATTATCCTATGTTATTTATTATTACTTCACATTTTTAAAAGGAGATATAATGAAACAATTAACAACGGATTTTGGTAACCCAATAGGTTCAAATCAAAACTCACTTAGTGCAGGTGCAATGGGACCGCTTTTAATGCAAGATTATCAGTTGATTGAAAAACTTGCTCATCAAAATAGAGAAAGAATTCCAGAGCGTGCAGTTCATGCAAAAGGAAGTGGAGCTTATGGAGAATTAAGAATAACACAAGATATTAGCAAATATACAAAAGCAAAAGTTTTTGCTAAGGGTGAAGTTACTCCACTTTTCTTACGCTTTTCAACAGTTGCAGGTGAAGCAGGTGCAGCTGATGCTGAAAGAGATGTTCGTGGTTTTGCGATTAAGTTTTACACAAAAGAAGGTATTTGGGATTTAGTAGGTAATAATACTCCTACATTTTTCTTAAGAGATGCTTATAAATTCCCTGATTTTATTCACACTCAAAAAAGAGACCCAAGAACTCATTTAAGAAGCAATAATGCGGCGTGGGATTTTTGGACTTTAACTCCTGAAGCACTACATCAAGTAACAATTCTTATGAGTGATAGAGGAATTCCTGCATCATATCGTCATATGAATGGATATGGTTCTCATACTTATTCATTTATTAATGATAAAAATGAAAGATTTTGGGTTAAATTTCACTTTAAAACCAAACAAGGAATTAAGTGCTTAACAAATGAAGAAGCAGAAAAAATCATTGCAAAAGATAGAGAATCTCATCAAAGAGATTTATATGAGAATATTGAAAAAGGAAATTTCCCTGTTTGGAGTGTAAAAGTTCAAATCCTTGCAGAAAACGAAGTTGAAAAACTTGGATTTAATCCATTTGATTTAACAAAAGTATGGCCTCATAGCATTGTTCCATTAATTGAAGTTGGAGAAATGATATTAAATCGCAATCCACAAAATTACTTTAATGAAGTAGAGCAAGCTGCATTTAGCCCAAGTAATATTGTTCCAGGTATAAGCTTTAGCCCTGATAAAATGCTTCAAGCTAGAATTTTTAGCTATCCTGACGCACAAAGATACAGAATTGGTGCAAACTATCATCAATTACCTGTAAATAGAGCTAGAAATGAAGTTAGCACATATAATGTTGCAGGTGCTATGAATTTTGGTATAGGTGATAATTTAGCTAATGGTGCTTATTATGAGCCAAATACTTTAGGTGGTGCAAGTGAAAATGCTAAATATCTTGAGCCTGATTTGGCAATAGGTAATAGTGCAGCTAGATATGCTCCGCTTGATAATGATTTTTATACACAACCAAGAAATCTATTTAATATCTTACCTGCTGATGAAAAAGAAAGACTATATAAAAATCTAGCAGCAAGTTTTGATGGTGTAAAAGATGAAATCATTGCAAAAGCTCTAGCACATTTTGAAAAAATTAGCCCTGAATATGCAAATGGCGTAAGAAAAGCTTTAGGAAAATAAAATGCAATTAAGTAGTGCCGAATTAGCAAGATACGATGAATTATGTAAAATGGCGTTGGATTTTGCAAGAAATAATGATTACAACACTCTCCTTAACATGATAAAGGCAGGATTTAATGTTGATTTTAAAGACCATCGTGGAAACACACTTTTAATGTTGGCTTGTTATAACGGCTCTTACGAATGCGCTCAAATGCTTATTAGCAATGGTGCAAGTGTTGATATGAAAAATGATAAAGGTCAAACTCCACTAGCTGGAGTTTGCTTTAAAGGTTATTTAAATATCGTAAAACTACTAGTAGAAAACGGAGCGAATATTGATGAAAACAATGGTTTAGGAATGACTCCTTATACATTTGCCTTAATGTTTGGAAGAACTGAAATTGCTGAATATTTAGCTTCGCAAAAATCTAGTATATTAAAAAAATTAACGTTAAAACTCTTAAAACTCTTCAAAAAAGTATAAAATTTAAAGCAAATAATATTTTTTATAAATAATTAATATTATTTGCTATTTTATGATATATTTTGCAAAAAATTTTAAAGGAGATAAAATGTTAAATTGTAACAATCTAAATTCTTTTGTATTATTAACTAAAGCCCATTGACCCTTACTCTTATTTTTTAATTTCCCAATTTTTATTATTGTTTATTTTTTTTTAGTTTTTTATTTTTAGCATTTTAAGCTTTATAGCTTTATTTTATTTGCTTGAAAATAAATTTGTTTTATTGTTTTTAAAGGAAAAATTATGAAAAAATTTATTATTTTATTAGCATTTGTAATGCAAATTTTCGCACAAGATTTGATTAAAGTTGGAATTGACCCAGCATATGCACCATTTGGATATATGAAAGATGGTAAAGCATATGGATTTGATATAGATTTAGTAAATGAAATGGCTAAAATATTGGATATTAAAGTGGAATTTGTTCCTATGGATTTTGATGGTTTAATAGGTGGTTTAAAACTTAAAAAAATTGATATGATAGCTTCAGGACTTAGAAATACACCAGAAAGAGCTAAAAGCGTTGAGTTCAGTGATTTTTACTACATAAGTAGTAATTATTTTTTAAAACAATCTTCAAGAACTGATATTATTGAAATTAATGGACTTACTATAGGAGCACAATTAGGCTCAATTCAAGCTGATATATTAGCTAGATTTAAAGATGTAAAAATATTTTTAAATGCTGATACTTCAAATTTAATCTTAGCATTAGTTGGTGGCAAAATTGATTCTGTTTTAGTAGATAAAACTGTAGCCAAAGGATATTTAAGAAATTATAAAAATTTAGTTGTATTTAAGAAAACTGAAGAAAAAACTGATGGTCTTAGTTTTGCTTTTGCTAAAGGAAATACAAAGTTAAGAGATGAATTTAATAGGGCACTTAAAATTATAAAAGATAGTGGAATTTATGATAATTTAATAAAAAAATATGATATGGAATAAGGAAAAATTATGAAAAAATTAATTATTTTATTAGCATTTGTAATGCAAATTTTCGCACAAGATTTAATTAAAGTTGGTATGTCGCCTGGTTTTGCTCCGTTTGGATATATGAAAGATGGTAAAGCATATGGATTTGATATAGATTTAGTAAATGAAATAGCTAAAGTATTGGATATTAAAGTGGAATTTGTTCCTATGGATTTTGATGCTTTAATGGGTGCTGTTAAATTAGGCAAAATTGATGTGATAGCTTCAGGACTTAGCAATACTCCTGCAAGGGCAAAAAATGTTGAGTTTAGTGATATTTATTATACTGGTTCAAATTGTTTTTTAAGATTAAAATCAAGAACTGATATTAAAGATTTAAATAATTTAGTAGTAGGAGTGCAATTAGGTTCAATTCAAGCTGCAATGCTTAATGAAATTCCTTCGGCAAAACCATTTTTAAATTCTGAAATTTCAAATCTAATCTTAGCATTAGTAAATGGCAAAATAGATGCTGTTATAGTTGATAAATTAGTAGCTAGAGGATACTTAAATACCTATAAAGAAATTGAAATATTTAAAGATATACAAGAAAAAGGTGGCACTAGCTTTGCATTTGCTAAAGGTAATATTAAATTAAGAGATGATTTTAATAAGGCTTTAGAAATTGTAAAAAGTCAAGGAATTTATGAAAAATTACTAGAAAAATATGAAATGTGATATTTTTTAATACAAATTTTGTTAATTTTGTTACAAATCGTAACGAAATTAACAAAAAAAAATAATTTTTTATCATCATTAACAAAAAATATTGATATTATTATTTAAATTATTTTAAAGGAGAAAAAATGCAAAAGAGTGTTGCTAAATTATTTTTAAGACTTCGTTGATGCTTACTACTATTTTTTAATTTCCCAGATTTTATCATTGTTAATTTTTATTATTGTTAGTTTTATCATTGTTATTTAGGTTATTTTAGTTTTTTGCTCTAAGCAATTTAGTTATTTATTTTTATTAAAAGGATTAATTATGAAAAAGTTATTTTTAGGTTTTGCACTAGTTGCACAAATTTTTGCTCAAGATATTTTAAAAGTAGGAACATCTCCAGGTTATGCACCATTTGAATATATGAAAGATGGTAAAATTGTTGGATTTGATATGGATTTAGTGGAAGAAATAGCAAAAATACTAGATATTAAAGTTGAATTTGTTGCTATTGAATTTGATGGTTTAATCAATGCTTTAAAAGCAGGAAAAATTGATGTTATAGCTTCTGGAATGAATGAAACCCCACAAAGAGCAAAAAGTGTTGATTTTTCTAATTCATATTATAACGGGGTAAATTATTATGTTAAATTAAAAGAAAATACTAATATAAATTCTTTAGAAGATTTATCAAAAGGGGCTAAATTAGGAGCTCAATTAGGCACTTTACAAGCTGATGAAGTTAGTAAAATTAAAGGCGTAAAACCATATTTAAATTCTGAATTAATAGTTTTTGTTTTAGCAACGGTTAATAAAAAAATAGATGGTTTTGTATTAGACGCTGCTGTGGCTAAAGGCTATATTAATACTTATCCTGAACTTAGCGTATTTGCTAAAACACCAATTTTAGGTGATGGAGTGAGTTTTGCATTTGCTAAAGGTAATACAAAATTAAAAGATGATTTTAATAATGCCTTAAAAATTCTAAAAGACAACGGAACTTATGTAAAATTATTACAAAAATACGATTTAGATAATTAAGGAGAAAGTATGAAAAAAATTGTTTTAGCTTATAGTGGTGGGCTTGATACTTCAGCAATTATTCCTTGGCTTAAAGAAAATTATGATTGTGAAGTGTATGCTTTAGTAGCTGATGTGGGTCAAGATAAAAATGAATTAGTAGATGTTAAACAAAAGGCGTTTAATTCAGGGGCAAAAGATTGTGTGGTAGTTGATTTAAAAGAAGATTTTGTTAAAAACTATATATATCCTACAATTTTAAGCGGGGCATTATATGAAGGCACATATTTACTAGGCACTTCAATGGCAAGACCGGTAATTGCTAAGGCTTTAGTTGATTATGCAATAAGCATTAATGCTGATGCTATCGCACATGGAGCTACAGGAAAAGGTAATGATCAAGTAAGATTTGAATATACTATAAACGCACTAGCACCTAAGTTAGAAGTTATAGCTCCTTGGAGAATTTGGAATATGAAATCAAGAGAAGATTTGCTTGATTTTTTAGCGTTAAAAAATATTAAAACAACTGCGAGTAAAGAAAAAATCTATAGCAAAGATGCAAACGCTTGGCATATTTCAACTGAAGGTGGAGTTTTAGAAGATACTACAACTTTTAATAATGAAGATTGTTTTTGTCTAAGTGTAAATCCAAAAATCGCTCCTAATGAAGCTGAATTAGTAAAATTAAGCATTGAAAAAGGTGTGGTTACAAAGGTAAATGATATTAGCCTAAGTCCTTACGAAGCGTTAAATAAGCTTAATGAAATAGGGGCAAAACACGGAGTTGGTAGGATTGATATTGTAGAAAATAGGCTTGTGGGAATGAAATCAAGGGGATGCTATGAAACACCTGGCGGAACAATTATAAATACTGCTTTAAGAGCGTTAGAGCAAATCGTTCTTGATAGAGATAGCTTAAAATTAAGAGCTATGTTAGGACTTGAAATGAGCTATTTAGTGTATGATGGTAAGTGGTTTTGCCCTACAAGAGCTGCTATTAGTGCTGCGATTAATGAATTTAGCAAAGATTTAAATGGAGAAATAATTATAGAATTATATAAAGGCAATTGCAATGCAATGAGTAAAAGCTCTCCTAATAGTCTTTATGATAAAGATTTTGCAACTTTTAGTGAAGATGAAGTTTATAATCAATTTGATGCAGCAGGATTTATAAGACTATTTAGCTTAAGTGCAAAAATTAGAGCACTAAAAAAATCTTAATTTAATATTTTAGGTCTTTTCATTAAGACCTAAAATTATTCTATTTCTATATTTACTTTATATACAATCTAATTCTATTTTCTAGCTATTCAAAACACTATTACGATATTTATTTTAATTTTTACACAAAGCATAGTGATGAATTAAATAATATTTTTTATCAAAAAATAAATTATAAAACTATAAAATTTTATATAAATAATATTTTTTATTATCTAAAAAACTTTATAATCTTTTTACTTTAATTAAAAGGAGAAAATAATGAAAAAAATTATGTTATCTTTAAGTTTATTAGTAGGTTTAAATGCTGCTAGTTTAATTGATGAAGCAAAAGAAGCAGGTTTGGTTGCTATACCTAGCGATAAAGCCAACTTAGAAGAATTAATTAAACAATACGCACCTGATTATGTAGAATATCCTACCACTAAAGAAAGAGTTGAACTTGGTAAAAAACTATATTTTGACCCAAGAATTTCAAAAAGTGGAATTATATCTTGTAATACCTGTCATAATTTGGGTTTAGGTGGAACTGATGGAGTTCCAGCAAGTACAGGGCATAAATGGTCTCCTAATCCACATCATCTAAACTCTCCAACGGTTTATAATTCTGTATTTAATTCTTCGCAATTTTGGGATGGTCGTTCAGGTCATTTACAAGACCAAGCAAAAGGACCTATCCAATCATCAGTAGAAATGGCAGCTATACCAAGTGAAGTTGTGAGCAAAATTACTTCAATTCCTGAATATGTTAATGATTTTAAAAAAGCTTATGGAGATAAAAAAATTGATTTTGATTTAATTGCTACAAGTATTGGTATTTTTGAAAGAACCTTAATAACTCCATCAAGATTTGATGAATTTTTAAATGGTAATGAAAAAGCTTTAAGTAAAGAAGAAAAACAAGGATTAAAACTATTTATAGATAAAGGTTGCACTGCTTGTCATACAGGTATTAATCTTGGTGGGACACTACAAGCATTTGAAGTAGCTAATAAATATAAATATGCAAATATAGGTGATTTTAAAGGAGATAGCGATGGTTTAATTAAAGCTCCTACATTAAGAAACATTGAATTAACCGCACCTTATTATCATAATGGTGCTATTTGGGAATTAGATGAAGCTGTTAAATTAATGGGAAAAATCCAATTAGGAATAGAAATAAATGATGAAGAATCACAATTAATAATTACATTCTTAAAATCACTAACAGGTAAAATGCCTGATATTACATATCCTAGCTTACCTGCTTCAACTTCTAAAACAATCAAACCTGATTTAGAATATTAAAACATTCCTAGCTAAATGCTAGGAATTTAAATTAAAATAATGCTTCTTTATTTTCTTCAACTTTTGGGATAAATAGTTTTAATCCACCTAGCATATGAAAATGCAAATGAAACACTTCTTGTCCTGCATCAGCACCTACATTAGTAAGTAATTTATATCCGCTTTTATCAAGTCCTAATAATTTTGCAACTTCGTGAATAAAATCTGTCATTTTTGCCATTGTAGCACCGTCAACTTCTTGAAAACTTACAAATCTTTTTTTAGGAATTATTAATATATGAACAGGAGCTTTTGGGTCTATATCGTGAAATGCTAAAAATTCATCATTTTCTAAAACTTTACTAGATGGGAGTTCGCCTATTACAATTCTTTCAAAAACATTTAAATCGCTCATTTTCTTTCCTTTTTTTAATAGTCTTAATCGTTTATTTATGTAATTTACACTAAAATTGTAAAAAATCAATAAAAAGGCTAACTCTTGGAAGATATTTTAATTAGTTTAGATAATTGTTCTTCGCTTGAAGAATTAGAGCAAATAAAGGTGCAAATTCTTGGTAAAAAAGGTTATTTAACAAGTGAATTTGCTAAGTTAAAAGACTTAGAAGGTGATGAAAAAAAACAAAAAGCAGAAATTTTAAATAAATTAAGAGATGAATTTAATGATAAATTTACACAAAAGCAAAAATATTTAAAAGATGAATTTATAAAAGCAAAAGCTAAAAAAGATGCTTTCAATTTTGCTTATTTTGATGAGCGTTCAAATTCTGGTGCTCTTCATCCTGTAATGAGCACAATGGATAAGATAATTGATTATTTTTTAAGACAAAATTTTAGTCTTGAAGAAGGTCCGTTGATTGAAGACGACTTTCATAATTTTGAAGCTTTAAATTTACCTAAATCACATCCTGCTAGAGATATGCAAGATACTTTTTATTTTATAGATAAATTACTACTTAGAACTCAAACAAGTCCGGTGCAAATAAGAACTATGAAAAAACAAAATCCACCTATTAGAATGATTGCACCTGGTGCCGTATTTAGAAGAGATTTTGATATTACACACACTCCTATGTTTCATCAAATAGAAATGCTTGTGGTTGAAGATGGAGATAAAATATCTTTTGCTAATTTAAAATATGTTTTAGAAGAATTTTTAAGATATATGTTCGGAGATGTAAAAGTTAGATTTCGTCCAAGCTTTTTCCCATTTACAGAGCCTAGTGCAGAAGTTGATATATCTTGTGTATTCTGCGGCGGTTGTGGTTGTAGAATTTGTAAGCAAACTGGCTTTATTGAAGTTATGGGTTGTGGTATGGTTCATCCAAATGTATTTAAAAATGTTGGCTATAAAAATGTTAGCGGATATGCTTTTGGTTTAGGAGTTGAGCGATTTGCAATGCTACTTCATAAAATACCTGATTTAAGGTCATTATTTGAAGGAGATTTAAAATTATTGGAGCAATTTAAATGATAATTAGTAAGAATTGGTTAAATGAATTTATAGACTTAAAAAATATTAGCACAGATGAATTAGTAAAAACTTTAAATAGCATAGGTTTAGAAGTTGATGGAGTAACTACAATTATAGCTCCTAAAAAAGTTGTAGTTGCAAAAGTAATGAGTAAAGAAAAGCACCCTGATGCTGAAAAATTAAGTATTTGCCAAGTAGATGTTGGTAATGAAGTTTTACAAATCGTATGTGGAGCTAAAAATGTTGAAGCAGGGCAATTTGTAGCAGTTAGTTTAGAAGGTGCACAAATTGGTGATATTACTATTAAAAAAGCTAAATTGCGTGGGGTTGAGAGCAATGGAATGATATGCTCATCAACTGAACTTGGATTTGCTAAAATAAATGATGGCATTATGGTTTTAGATAATAGTATAGGCGAACTTACTTTAGGTAAAGAATTATGCGAATATCCTTTATTTAATGATGAATTAATTGAAATTGAGCTAACTCCTAATCGTGGGGATTGCTTAAGTATTAATGGTATAGCAAGAGATTTAAGTGCAGCATTAGATATTAATTTAAAAGAAAAAAAACCTTTTAAAGATGTTGATAATGCAGAAGGCATTAGAAGAATTTTGAATGTTCATTTTAGTGATGGAATTGATGGTAATTTAAATATAAAAGCAATAGAATTATTAAATAATATTGAAAATACTTTAAAGGTTAAATTAAGATTAGCTAGTATTGAAGAATTAAAAGATAATGCTATAGAAAACTTATTATCTTATACAACACATGCAAGCGGGGTATTATTTAATGCAGTTGATTTAAGCAAATTGTGTAATGAATGCGAGCAAATAAGTTTAGATGTAAAAACCAAAGAAAACAAAGAATTTGTTATTAAGTATAAAGATAAAGAATTAGCAATTGCTGGAATTACACAAAATGAAGAATTTAAAATAGATAAAGATAGTAAAAAAATAATCATAATTGCAAATTATGTAAATCCTAAAATAATCGCAAATACTCATAAAAATTATAAAAATACAGATATTTATAAAAGTTTTAGGGGTAGCGAACCAGAGCTTAATATAGGAATTGATTATTTATTTAATTTGTTACAACTTAATAAAAACATTAAAATTTATGGTAGTTCTTGTCAAAATACCCCAAGCAAAGAAAAAATATCAATTAATTGTAATATTAGCGAGCTTGAAAATATGATAGGTCAGTCTTGCGAAAAAAATGATGTTGTGAAAATTTTAAAAAGACTAGGGTTTGAATTAAGTATTGCTGAAGATAATCTATATTTAAAAGTTCCATTTTATAGACACGATATTAATAATTCTGCTGATATTTGTGAAGAAATAGTAAGAATGATAGGCATTGATAATATTAAGCCTAAACCACTTGATTTTTATGAATTAAACAGAACAAACAACACTTATTTAAAATATAAAAAATCTCTTGAATTAAGAAATAGGGCTTTAATGTGTGGATATTTTGAAAGTATTGGCTATGTTTTTGATAGCAAAGAATTTTTAGAAAAATTAAATTTAAAATATATCAAAAATGAAATTATAAACCCAATCACAAATGAAATGAATACGCTAAGAAGCTCTATCATTAGCACACTTTTAAAACAAGCTAGTTTTAATTTTAATAATTCAAGAAAATCAGTAAAATTATTTGAAATTGGTAGCGTATTTGATGAAAACGGACAAGAAAATAAAAAATTTGCTTTAATTAGCTCTGGCTTAAGTGAAAATGCAAATTTAAAAAATCACGCAAAACCTAAAAATGTTGATTTTTTCACATTCTTAAATGAATTAAAAACAATATTAAAGGATTTTCAATTAAAATCTAGTGATTATCATTTATTTAGTGAATTTGAAAGAGCTGATATATATAAAAACAATCAAAAAATAGGGGTAGTTGGAAGATTAGATTTACATTTAGAAAATGAATTAGAATTACCGGTTACTTATTTATGCGAAATTGATTTTAATGCTTTAGAGTATGATTTTATACAAGCAAAAGCTTATTCAAAATTCCAAGGAACAACTAGAGATTTAAGTATTTTAGTGCCTAAAAATTATGATTATTCGGTTATAAAATCAACTATAAATAAATTAAACATTAAGAATTTAAAAGATTTTAAAATCGTAGATTTATATCAAGATGAAAGCTTAAAAGATTATGAAAGTTTAAGCATAAGTTTTTCATTTGTTGATGATGAAAAAGTATTAAAAAATGATGATATAAATAATGAAATGAATGAAATTATTAGTGAATTAGATAAAATAGGATTAAAATTAAGATGAAAATAAAAGCATTAAATAAACAATTTGATTTAGTTTTGGAAAATATAGCTGCAGATAAATCTATCTCTCATAGAGCTGCTTTATTTTCTTTATTAACTAATGGGGAGTGTAAGGTTAAAAACTATCTTTATGCACAAGATTGCCTACATACTTTAGAAGTTGTAAGAAATTTAGGTGCTACAATAAAAATATATGAAGATAAAAATGAATTAGTTATAACACCGCCTAATGCTATCAAATCTCCTAATGTAGTTTTAGATTGTGGAAATTCTGGGACACTAATGAGACTTTTAATTGGTTTTTTAGCTAGTCAAGATGGTTTTTTTGTTTTAAGCGGAGATGAATATTTAAACAAAAGACCTATGAAAAGAGTAAGCGATATACTTAATAAACTAGGGGCTAAAATTGATGGTAGAGAAGGGGCAAATTATGCTCCTTTAGCAATTAGGGGAGAGAAAATAGATTATTTTACTTTTGAAAATACTCTAAAATCAGCACAAGTAAAAACTGCATTAATATTAGCTGGATTATTGAGTAATGGTTGCGAAATATACGAAAGCGAATTAAGCAGAGATCATTCAGAAAATTTATTAAAAATGATAAAAGCGCCAATAAAAACAGATGGTTCTAAAATAGAAGTAAAACCATTACAAGATAAATTACAATCGTATGAAATAGAAGTTCCAAATGACCCTTCTTCTGCATTTTTCTTTGCTGTTTTATGTGCTATCAGTGATAATTCCACTCTAGTTTTAAAAAATATGCTTTTAAATAAAACTAGAATTGAAGCATTTAAAATTCTTGAAAAAATGGGGGCAAATATTACATATCAAATAGAGAAAAATGATTATGAAAATATAGGAACCATTACTATAAAAAGTTCTAAATTAAAGGCTGTTGAAGTTAGTGAAAATATTTCTTGGCTAATTGATGAAATACCAGCATTATCAATAGCATTTTTATATGCTGAAGGAAATTCTATTGTCAAAAATGCAAAAGAATTAAGAGTAAAAGAAAGCGATAGAATAAAGGCTGTCCTTGAAAATTATTCAATTTTAGGTGTTGAATACGAAGAATTTGAAGATGGATTTATGGTTGTTGGAAAAAGTATAAAAAATAATAATGTAATGCTAAAAAGTTTTGCAGACCACAGAATAGCTATGAGTTTTTCTTTGCTAGCTAAAGATTATGAAATAGAAATTGACAATGTTGAATGTGTAGATGCTTCTTTTACAAATTTTTATGAAATTTTATCTTTATTTGAAAGACAATAAAATATGAAAATAGAATTAGCTAAAAGTTACGGATTTTGTTTTGGAGTTAAAAGAGCTATCAAACAAGCAGAAAAGACTAAAGATGCAGCCACTATTGGGCCATTAATTCACAATAATGATGAAATATCAAGATTAAAGAACGATTTTAATGTAAAGACTATTAATGATATAACAGAATTAAATGATGAGAAAAAGGCTATTATAAGAACGCATGGAATAACAAAACAAGACTTAGACATATTAAAAGAAAGTGGTAGAGAAATTATAGACGCAACTTGCCCTTTCGTTAAAAAGCCACAAGAAATTGTGGAAAAAATGAGCAACGAAGGGTATGAAATTGTTATTTTTGGAGATAGCAATCATCCAGAAGTAAAAAGCGTAAGAAGTTATGCTACTACTAATAATTATGTAGTTTTAGATGAAAAAGAACTGATAGATATTAAGTTTAAAAATAAAGTAGCTTTAGTAAGTCAAACTACAAAAAAAGTAGAAAAATTTATGCAAATAGCTAATTTTTTAATGTTAAAAGTAAAAGAAGTAAGAGTTTTTAATACAATTTGCGATGCAACATTTAAAAACCAAGAAGCTATTAAAATTCTTGCAATGAAAAGTGATGTTATGATAATTGTTGGCGGTAAAAATAGCTCAAATACAAAGCAATTATTTTTAATAGCAAAAGAGCATTGCAAAGATAGTTATTTAATTGAAAATGAAAATGAATTAGATTTTAATTGGTTTAAGGATAAAAATCTATGCGGAATTAGTGCAGGAGCTAGCACACCTGAATGGATTATTGATAAAGTTGTTAAAAAAATAGAAAATTTTACTTAATATTAAATAGTCATAAGTGAAATAGTGATAGAATAGGGCACAATCATTTCTTAATTTGATTAATTTTATTACAAAAGGACCAAAATGGCTAAGTTAAATGGAGCTCATAACAATTTAGAAGATTTAGAAAACATTGATTTCGCGGCAATGTTAGATGAGTTTGAAAGCGAAAAAAATCCTGAAAATATTTCAGTAATTGATGGAAAAATTATTAAAATTGAAGGCGACGAAGTATTTGTTGATATACAAGATAAATCAGAAGGTGTTTTAAACATTAGTGAAATCACAAAAGATGATAAGCTATTGTTTAATGTTGATGATGTTATTAAAGTAACAGTTGTAGGTAGTTATAATGGACGCCGTTTATTATCATACAAAAAAGCACTTCGTAAAGAAAAAGTAGTTGAATTTATTAAAAACTATAATGAAGACAATAACGATACTTTTGAGGTAAAAATCATAGGAAAAAATCGTGGTGGTTTTGTTGCAGTAGATAATAATGAAGTAGAATTTTTCTTACCAAAATCACAATGCTCTCATAAAGAAATTAATACTTTAATGAATAAAAAAATTAAAGTTAAAATATTAAAAATTGATGAAGAAACACAAAGTATAGTTGTGTCAAAAAGAAAAGCAAACGAAGAAGACCGCAAAAAGAAAAAAGAATTAATTAATAATATAATCAACGATTCAGAACTTAAAGAAGGTGTTGTTAGAAAACTTACAAGCTATGGAATGTTTGTTGATATTGGTGGAGTTGATGGCTTAGTTCATTATAGCGAAATATCTTATAAAGGTCCTGTAAATCCTAGTACTTTATACAAAGAAGGGGATAAAGTTTTAGTAAAAATTGTAGGATATGATGAAGAGAAAAAACATATTTCTTTATCAATCAAAGCAGCTTTAAGTGACCCTTGGGATGAAATTAAAGATAGCTTAGAAATTGGAGATATTTTAAAAGTAGTAGTTTCTAATATTGAAAATTATGGAGCTTTTGTAGATTTAGGAAATGATATTGAAGGATTTTTACATATAAGTGAAATTTCTTGGGATAAAAATGTTAAAAATCCAAGAGATTATTTAAAAGAAGGTCAAGAAATTGATGTTGAAGTAATTGAAATAGATTATGAAAAACGCCGTTTAAGAGTATCTCTTAAAAATTTACTTCCAAAACCTTTTGATGGCTTTAATGAGAAATTTAAAGCAGGAGATATTGTTGAAGGCGAGATTAGCACTATTACAAATTTTGGAGCTTTTGTTAAAATTGACAATATTGAAGGTTTATTATTAAATGATGATATATCTTGGACTGAAAATGAAACTTGCAAAAAAGTTTATAAAGTAGGGGATAAAGTAAAAGTTAAAATTAGAAAAATTGATAGTGAAAACCAAAAAATTTCTTTAAGTGTTAAACATTTAGAAGAAAGTCCTAGTTCATTATTTGCTAAAGAACATAGATTAGGTGATGTTATTAAAGGTATTGTAAGCGATATTAAAGACTTTGGAGTGTTCGTTAAAGTAAATGATAAAGTTGAAGCTTTAATTAAAAATGAAGATTTAGGAGAAGTTAAGCCTAATATTGGAGATGAAATTGAAGGAGCTTTAATTTTCACTAGAAATGGTAAAATTCGCTTAAGTATAAAAAAATTAAATTTAATTAAAACTCGTGAAGATTTAGAAAAATTTAATTCTGATGATAAAATTACAATAGGTGATATAATTAAAGATCAATTACAATAGTAATGAAACAACACTCGTTATATTTTATATTTGGAATAATTTTTTTTATTTTAGTATTGGTTTTAATGCTATTAATAAAATCTGCAAATTATAAAGATTTGCAGATTTCTAAAATTATTGATGAAAATATTGAAATTATTAAAAATAAAATATCAAATAATGAGTGGTATGCTAAATTAGCTAAAGATGAATTGGGAGATTCTTACCCAATATCAAATGAACTTTATGTTCATTTTGAATTACAAGATACAGGTAATTTAAGTAAAAAGAAATTTTTTAAATTAAATATAGATAAAAACGATAATTATTCTTTGTTTTGTGTAAAACAAACTATATCTAATTTAAATTTGAAATATTTTTTAATTAATAATAAAAAATATTCTCAGATAGTCATAGATACTAACAATATTTCTTTATTACATTACCTTATAGATAGTTTAAAAAACTATAATATCAATTCTGATTTTGAAGAAATTTGGATTTAATTTAATTTTAAAGGATTAACAAAATGGCATCTTATTCAATGGGTGATTTAAAAAAGGGTTTAAAAATAGAAATAGAAGGTGTTCCTTATAAAATAGTGGAATATCAACATGTAAAGCCAGGTAAAGGTCCTGCTTTCGTAAGAATAAAAATAAAATCTTTCATAAATGGTAAGGTTTTAGAAAAAACTTTCCACGCAGGTGATAAATGTGAATCTCCTAATTTAGTAGAAAAAGAAATGCAATATTTATATGATGATGGAGAATTTTGCCAATTTATGGATAATGAGACTTATGAGCAAGTAGCTATAACAGAAGAAGATGTTGGCGAAAGTAGAAAATGGATGATTGATGGTATGAATGTAAGCGTATTATTCCATAACGGAAAAGCAATAGGCGTTGAAGTTCCGCAAGTTGTTGAACTAAAAATAGTTGAAACTCAACCGAATTTCAAGGGTGACACACAAGGCTCTAATAAGAAGCCAGCTACTTTAGAAAGCGGTGCAGTTGTTCAAATACCTTTCCATGTATTAGAAGGGGAAGTTATTAGAGTAGATACTCAAAGAGGCGAGTATATAGAAAGAGCTAATAAATAATTATGAACGATAAAGCAAAGCGTGTAAAATACTTAAGAGCTTTAGAAAAGGCTGCTAATCGCTTTGCTTTAGCCTTAAAAAAAGAAGATTTTTCAGATGGTATTTTCGCATCTAGTATAGAGCAGAATTTAAAATTACTAAATAAATGTGAGCCTGTTTATCTTGATTCTACATATTCAAAAGAATTAGAAAATTTTGTGAATTTATGCTGTTTTTCTCAATTAGACAGATTTGAATTAATTAGCAAATTTAATACTCTAGAGAAAATAAAAAAGCAAAATCAATACAAAAAAATAAAACATAAAAATCAATTGTATGATAATTTATTTAGTTAAAATATATTTTTATTTAAATAAGTTATTGGAGAATTAAAATGGATGATTTTGATAAATTATTTGAGACCACACCAGAAGAAAAATTAATAGATGTATTACAAAACGCACCAAGAGGTGCAGTTCAAAATACTATAGTAACGCATAGTAAAGAATTTTTAGCATTAAAATTATTATTAGAAAAGCAAAATATAGACTATACACAAGTTGAAGAATTTATATTTAATAATGATGCTTTGCTAAATGAAATGCTAAATGATGTTTTTATAGATTTAACAGCAAAAATTTTAGGGCATGAGGGATAATGAAAGTTATTTTTGATGATATTGTTGAAATTTATGATAATACATTAAATGAAGAAGATTTATTAATTAAAGCAAAAAGCCTTAAACCTTGGAGAAAAGGGCCTTTTAAAATAAATAATATTTTTATAGATAGTGAGTGGAAAAGCAATATAAAATATAATATTTTAAAAAAGCATATTAGTTGTATTGAGAATAAAATAGTGGCTGATGTTGGGTGCAACAATGGTTATTATATGTTTAGAATGCAAGAATTTAGACCGACTAAGATTGTCGGATTTGACCCTTCTCAAAGGTGCTATGAGCAATTTACTTTTTTAAATTCCTTATTTAAAACAAATATTGTATTTGAGAGATTAGGGGTAGCCGATTTGCCAAGCTACAATCATAAATTTGATGTAATTTTTTGCTTAGGGGTGATTTATCACAGAAGCGACCCAGTGCAAATGCTAAAACAATTAAAACAAAGTCTAAACACTAATGGGATTGTATTTTTAGATACTATTTATTTTGATAGCGAACAACCTTTTGCTTTAGTTCCAGATACAAGTTATGCAAAAATGTCTAATGTATATTTTATACCAAGTATTAAAGCATTGCAAAATTGGTGTAAAAAAGCTAATTTTAAAGAATTTGAAATATTAGCAACTTCTAAAACAACAATAGAAGAGCAAAGGAAAACAGATTGGATTGATGGATATAGCTTGGAAGATTTTTTAGAAGATGATGATTTTACAAAAGAAGGTTATCCTGCACCAAAAAGAATATATATAAAATTAAAGGTATAAAATGGCTGAAGAAAAAAATGATATAGAAGAAAATTCTACAGAGATTAAAATCAATGTTGAAGCTTGCCCTACAATAAATACAGAAATTTGTGGCAACATTACCGAAACAGATGAAAACAAAGCAAATCTGCAATTAAAAATAACATCTGAATTAATTTCAGATTCTGAAGGTTTAGCGCATAATGGTTTTATATATTCTGCAGGAGCTTATGTTGCACAAGTAGCAATTAACAAAAAAAATACCTGTGTTATAGGCTCAAGAACTAGTTTTTTTGCGCCGGCTAAAATAGGGGATATTATATCTTTTGAAGCAACTGCTAAATTTGATAATAGTAAAAAAAGAGAAGTTTTAGTAAAAGCATATATAAGAGAAGTATGCGTATTTGAAGGTATTTTTTATGTTCTAGTAACAGATGAACATATATTAAAAATGCAAAAAAGTGAATTAGCAAAATACCAGAGCAAAAAACAAGAATAATAATTTTCTTGTTTTATAAACTAAAACCTTTTATACAAATCAAATTCAAAATATATAAAAAACACTACACTTAAAACAACGGCACTTGCATTTGCCTTAACTTAAAGCATATTTGATATTTAGTTTAAAATAAGTATTTAAAAAGTGCTTAAGCATTATATATTTGACTTCAAAAGATATCAATAGCAAATATTATATTGAGTCATTTTATGATATTGATTGACAGGCGGACTAGACTAAGTCACCTTGCTAGCGAAGCATTAAAGCCTTGTATATTAGCCTACAATACACATTTAAAGCCCTTGTCGCTCAATAAGAGCTACTTATATCGCGCATTTGTATTATACAATTATGTATTAATAAGAGCTTAAAATGGGCTTAGATTTGGGAATAGGCCATAAAATTAGCTTTTGATGGATTTAATGGAATTAAAGACAAACAAACTTCTTTAAAAGTGCTTGGTCGTGTAACAAAGCTAAGTGCTGATGATATGAATAAATTGAATGTAAGTATTACTAAATTAGCAAGTAAAGAGTTAAAAAATTTTAAAGATGAACTAAGTGGCAATTTAGCCAGAATTGGTGCTTTAGCTGTGCCTGTGAAGTTTGCGTGAGATTTTGAGAGTGCATTGGCTGATTTCAATAATACTGCCAAGCTTAGTGATTTTGAGCTTTTTAGCAAATAACATACATATATTTCTATTGTCCAATAAAATATATGAGTTTATAAAACATAATTCAAAATGCTATTAAACGCAACAAGTAAGCTTAAAATAGCATTTGAACTAATAGTTGCAAAAAAAGACTTAATAAGAATTTGTTATAAACAATCTAAAATCTTTAGTTTTATTAAAATTGCAGAGTGGTGATATGGTTTTAAAATACTAATTTGAAAATTATAGTTTTCAATACTAATATAATATATAAACATATTAAATATGCTAATAATCAATTTAGATTGCTTTTATTTTTAAAATAATTTAATAGCCTTACGGAGCTTAAATTATATACTTATACCAATCACTTATGTATTTTTTATATGCCTACGCCAATAATTTCAATACTATAAAAATACTTCATTTCCAAACATAGCAAAATTAGATTTAATAAGGTTTTAGAATTTAATTTATATATGTAATATAATTTTCAAACTATTTTTTATATGCTTGACATAAATTTGAGTTATTTCTATATTAATTATTTTAATAAAATATATAAATAATTTTTGATATTTTATACGATATTTAGTATATTTATAAAAATAATCATATTATTTTATGTATTATTTTATGTAAAATTATCATATTTTTTTATTATTATTTTTAATAAAATTTTACATATTAAATTTATATTGAAAACTAAGTTTATAATATAATCTTCTTTTATTATAATTTTTTTTCTATATTAAACAACTTATTTTAAGGAACAATTATGAAATACCCTTTAGATTGTGAAGACAATTTTTCAAAATCATTTTTATTTTGGATAGCTAAATTTCTAAAATTTAAATTAAATTCTTTATCAAATAAACTACTTGAAAAAGCAGAAGAATTAAGAGAGATTAATATTGCTTTAAGTAAAAATAATTTCACTATAGAAGAATTAGATGAGTTAGCTAAAAAATCAAGAAATATAGGAATGATTGGTGTAAATACTTATTTTAACCCTATTAAAAAATTTTACGAGCAAATAATTCACTATAAGCTGTACTCTCTAAAACTAATTGATGAAGAATTAGTAATTGAAATTCTATCAAGCATAACAGCAGGTCTTAGTGATGCGAGTAAAAAAAATCACAAAATCGCTATAGTTAATTTTTTTAAATTTTTAAGTTCGCAAAATAAAGATGATGATAGTTCTTATGTTTATGAAATAGAGTTAAAAAACTGGTCAGGATTAAATTCATCATCAGGACAAAAACTACCAGAATTTATGAGTGAAGAGCAAATGAAAACATTTTTAAATACTCTAAATAATTATGAGTTTAAAAGTAATCAAGACAGAAATAAACTTGCTATAAAAATCATATTATTTACTGGAGTAAGGGTTAATGAAGTTCTTAGATTAAGGTTAAAAGATATTAGCTATGAAAATGATTTGATAAGCCTTAGAATTCATGCTAAAGGTAATAAATATAGAGTGGTTTTACTAAATATAAATTCCATTAAAGAGCATTTAGAATATTTTAATAATTTCGCCGAACCTAATCAATACTTATTTACAAATAAACAAGGTAAGCCATTAACTCAAGCTTATATATCAAGATTAATTGAAAATGTATTATTAGCAGCCGGTATTCGCAAAGAAAAAAATGGAGCTCATATGTTAAGACATAGTTTTGCTACCCTACTTTATAAAAAAGAAAAAGATTTGTTATTAGTCCAAGAAGCCTTAGGGCATGCTTCGCTTAATACTTCAAGAATTTATACTCATTTTGATAATGATAAATTAAAATTAGCAGCAAAAATAGCTAATAATTTAAAAGAAGACTAAAAAGTCTTCTTATGTATCCATCAAAACTATTAAATTAATTTAGCTCAAAATAAGTATAAAAAAACTTTTTTCATTATATAGGTTATAAATCCATATTTTTCTTATTTTGTTTAGCTTAGTTATAGTGTTTATCCTAAAAAAAGTATAAATTATAAAAATACCCATAACTTAAACTACCAAAAAATACACCTAATCCGTAAAACTCTCATTTATTCCAAAATTTAAACTTAATACCCTACTTTATTTTGAACCTATTTTTTATAAAAAAAATTAAAACAAATAAATCACTTTAGCCAAAACAACTATAAACTATAAATAAAAGAGCATAATACTAAATTTTATTTTGTTTAGCTGAGTTTTTGTTCTATATATAGTGTTTATCCTATAAAAAGTAATAGCACAAATACACCTAATCCGTAAAACTCTAATTTATTCCAAAATTTAAACTTAATACCCTACTTTATTTTGAACCTATTCTTTTATAAAAGAAAACTAAAAAACAACTAGCTAAAATAAAACTAGCACAAATAAAAAACACTTTTTCATCATATAAGTTATAAAAATACCCACCACTTAAACTACCAAAAAACGCACCTAATCCGTAAAAACTCTGATTTATTCCAAATATTTTTGAGCTAATTTGTTTAGGTATCTTTTTTCTTATCATAGAATAAACACTAGGCATAATAGAGCAAAAACTAATACCGGTTATAAACCTAACTAAGCAAAATAACCAAAAATTATGGCTAGTAAAATAATGCAATATTAAACATATAAACAAAGCAAAAGTGCTAATTAAAATCAAATTAACTTCTCCATAATCTTTTGCTAATTTTGATAATTTCGGAGCAAATATAGCACTAGCAATTCCTGCTAAACTAAAGCAAAAACCTGTAGCTAATTCTTTATGGTCTACTAATTTTGAAACAAATAAGCCGATTATAGGACCTATAAATGTTTGAGAATACTGCACTAAAAACGAAGCTAAACACAAAACTATTACAAATGAATACAAGCCTTTATCAAGCCTTATTTTTTCGCCTTTAGGAACTGGAGTAAAATCTTCTTTTACAAAAAATAATATCAATAAAAATATACTAATTAATAAAAATCCCGATATTGCAAACTGAACTCTAAAATCAAAAAAGTGCATTAATACTCCACCAAACAATGGTCCTAAAAGCGAGCCTGTTATCTGAAATGAGCTAAGTTTTGCAAGAGATACATTCACATCATCTTTAGGAGCATTAACAGCTATTAATGCAATACAAGCAGGGTTAAACCCAGAAAAAAATCCCATAATAAATCTAAGTGTTATAAATGATTCTGCGGTTTTTAAAAATACGCTAATTAACAAGCACAAGCCCATACCAAAACTAGCTCTTAAAAGCATTTTTTTACGACCATATTTATCAGCTAAAATACCCCATAATGGTGCAAACAACGCCATAGTAAGTGTGCTACCAGCATAAGCTAAACCACTATATAAGCTAATCTTATCTCCATTTACTCCATATTCTTGCATAATAAATGGTAAAAGCGGTAGAATTTGATTAAGCGCTAATGTGCTTAAAAATGAACCTAATGAAACTATTAAAAGCATAAATTTAAAATTACTTTGCATAGGTTTATTATAGTTCTTGTTTGTAATTAAAGCTACTTTTATAGTGAATAATTAAGTTATTTAAAATGAATTGAAAGCTTTAAATATTCGTTGCTTAAGTTAGATTTTATTTTAAAAACCTAATAAACCACTAAGATATTTT